>ONUN01000229.1 GCA_900320955.1 uncultured Methanobrevibacter sp.
GAAAATGTAAAACCTGAAAATGAAACTGAAGAAAAAATATTCAAACTCACATCTGAACTCATCAATACTGATGAATTCGGTACAACAGATGATTTGTATGCATTAGGATTCTCTTCATTAACCTTAATGAAATTAAATTCAATGATTTATAATGAAACTAATGTTAACATCGACATTACTTCATTATTTACAAATCCTACTGTTAAAAGTCTTGCAGATAAAGTTGACAACAATATAGAGTCACAAATTGATATTGAAGAAATAATTGAATCTGCAAAAGATATGGAATTATTCCCATTGACTTCAAACCAATTAGGTATCTACTATGAATGTATACAAACCGACAAAATAAAATACACAATGCCATATGCAATAAGGTTTGATAACAATGTTGATCCAAATAAACTAAGAGATGCCCTTATTACAACAGTTGAAGCACATCCATATCTTAAAACAAGAATTATCAACACTGATGATGGACAAATAAAACAAAAAAGATGTGATGATGCGGAAATTGATGAAATTGAAATTGTCGAAATTGATTCAATAACCAACGAGGAAATAATGGAAAATGACATAAAATTAATTCCATTAGATGATAATCAATTATTCAGATTCAAAATCTACAAAACACCATCTGAAACAATATTGTTCTCTGATTTCCACCACATCATAACAGATGGAGTATCACAAGACAATTTCTTCGCTGATGTGACAAAAGCATATGGAAACGAAGAACTCGAAACAGAAAAGATTAATGGATACATTTACAGTTTAATTGAAGAAGAAATGGGACTAAATGAAGTTTCAGAAAAATTCTTCAAAAACAAATTCAGTGACGGTTTAGAATCTACAGTTTTAACACCTAACCTAAATGGAAATCCTGAAAAGGGAAACATAAAACTTATTAAGGATACTGTAAACTCCACATTTGTCAGACATTTCTGTAAAGACCACTCCATAAGTCCAAACGTTTTATTTATGACTGCAACAATGATTAGTCTTGATAAATTTACATTCAGCGACAAATCATTAATAACTACCATTTTCAACGGTAGGGCAAATTCAGATTACTTTGACACTCAAGGAATGTTAGTTAAAACATTGCCAATTATTGTCAACAGTGAAAAACGTGACATGATGATTGAAGACTACATCAAATTGGTTGACAAATCATGGAACTTGCAGAGGAATACCAGCTAAAACCGGAATTCTTCTATGCATTCCACGAAGACTTTGAAAAAGACATGATTAAAATCGATGATAAAAGTTACAGCATGATTCCGCTCGACGGTACTGTAGCAACAGATTATAAAATAAACTTAGATGTGTTTGATGATGGGGAAATAATTGGAATCTACATCGAATATAACGACCAAATATATTCCAAAGATTATGTTAAAAAATTCCTACAAGCAATAAAATACACATTATTCCAATTCTTCATAAATGATATGGATAAATTCAGCATCCAAGATATTGAATTAAATAATGAATATGAATTGCCGGTATTTGATGAGTTAGATAATCCATTCTTACACAAACGTTTCGAAAAACAAGTAGAAACAAAACCTGATGAAATAGCACTCGTTGCAACAGATGCAACACTAACATACAAAGAACTAAACGAAAAAGGCAATTTAATAGCAACCATCTTAGGTATATTCAAAGCAGGATGTACATTCGTACCACTGGATTTAGAATATCCTCAAGAAAGAATTGACTACATCTATGAAAACAGTCAAGCAGACTATATCATAAATACCAGTGGCGAGGCAGAAAATTCATTAAATATCCATGATTTAATTAAAGAAGATAATGCTTCAAATCCTGATGTTGAAATTTCCCGTGATGATTTAGCATACATGATTTACACTTCAGGATCTACAGGAAATCCAAAAGGAGTAATGATTAGCCATGAAAATGCATGTAATGAAGTAGCTGAAAATCCAAAAGCAGAATACAATAATTTACTAAGTATTGCAACAATCGCATTCGACACATCCCTTGAAGATATCCTGACAGGACTTACCAACGGAATCAAAATCATCTTTGCAAATGATGTGGAAATCAAAAACCTTGTTGACCTGATAAAACTTATTAAAGAAAACAAACCTGAAGTAATGGAATTCACACCTTCAAGACTGCTTTCATACCTTGAAATCGATGAATTCTGTGAAGTAATAGGATGCGCAAAATGTATTGTAATGGGAGGAGAACAATTCTCAGCCAAAGCATTCAACGGAGTCAAACAATACACAGACGCAAAAGTATACAACAGTTACGGACCAACAGAAGCAACA
>ONUN01000228.1 GCA_900320955.1 uncultured Methanobrevibacter sp.
TCCTTTCTCGGATGCAAATTCTTCACGTGCTCTGTGAATCCAGCATGAGCCAACACCAACTGCATGAGCTGCATTGACTAGAACTGCCAATACGCTGGAACCATCTTCAACATATGTTGGACGTTCGCTATCGGCCAGCACAATCAGTAATGTTTTTGCTCCGTAAAACGGATCCATATCATCTGGAACATCTATCGGGAAATAGCTTCTGTTCCATGCTGAAAATTCTTTAATGGTTTCTGGATTTTGAACTACAACAATTTTAGGTGATTGCAGACCTTGTCCTGTTGGGGCATAGGTTCCAGCTTCCAAAATTGTTTTTAACTCTTCATCAGTAATCTGTTCGTCTTTGAATTTTCTGATACTTCTTCTTGTTTTTAGATTTTCGATAGTTTCGTTCATTTAAACTCCTCACAGATTTTTATCAATGTTAGATTTTCGATAGTTTCGTTCATTTAAACTCCTCACAGATTTTTATCAATGTATTTTTAAAGATGGTATACTCTTCATCATTTAAATTACTTTTAATTTTTTCATCCCATTTGTCATCATAATCCATTACTTTTTGAGCGGTTTTAGCTCCTTTTTTAGTTATTTTAATAATTTTTTTTCTTTTATCAGGTATTCTTTCGATAAAACCTTTTTCTTCCAGTTTTTTAAGGTTTCTTGTTATTGTACTTTCATTCAAATGAAATTTTTCAGCTAATTGCTCCTGAATTATTCCCTCATTTTCGTAGATTGTTATTAAAATGGGTTGAAGGCCAAAACTCAAATCCTCATTTTTCACTTTTTCGTTTAAGTATTTGGCATGTTCCCTGTAAAGTATGGATATTAATGGGGATGTTGGAATTGTTTCATCAAACGGCATTGTCTCTACCTCGGATTAAATTGTTGATGTATAATTCAATGCATGCATAACATATCAATGACCCTATTCCACCTCCCAGAAGCATTCCGCAGTATATTCCGAACTCTCCCATATTAAATGTAAATCCTAAAAGGTATGCAAAGATTAACACTAGTATGAATTCCCTGAATGTTGTCACGAATGATATTGTTCCTTTTCCAACGCCTTGGAATACATTACCTGCACTGGCTCCAAATGGAACATATAGAATAAAAAAGCACATTATCTGCAAGAAACTTGCAATCAATGGTGCTAAATCTGCGCTGCTTTGTGAATATGAGAAGATAATTGCTATTTGGTTGGCAAATACATATAATATGATGCACACGATTATTGATGCTATTAATGCCACCTTGACGGCATATCTTGCTGTAACTCTTAAGTTTTCATATTTTTTTGCCCCGTATGCAACTCCGGCGACGGATATTGCTGCAGTTCCAATTCCTATTGCTGGAAGCATTCCGATGTTTACTATTCTCCATCCTGCTGTATAAACTGCTACTGATGTCGGTCCGGATACTATTGTAAGCATGTAATTGACAAATATTGTCAAAACGGACAGTACCAGTTGTTCCAAACTTGCAGGTATACCTACAACCAAAATATCCTTGTACATTTTAAGGTCATTATGGAAGTCTTTAAAGTTATATGAGAGATATGTATCTTTTTTGAAAAAAATCCAGTATAACATGAGGCACAGGCTTATGAGTGGTCCTAATACTGTTGCGATTGCTGCTCCTTTAATCCCCATTCCAAATGTGTAGATTAATATCGGATCTAAAATCATGTTGATTATTGCAGCAACAGCTATTGGGATTGTTGCACGTTTGATATCTCCTTCAGCTCTAAATGCCCCTCCTACAATTGGAGGCATTAAAAGAGCGAAGGTACATGAAAATATGATGAATCCATAGTCCATAGCATAGTTTATTACGCTGCTTGCTCCCATAAGTTCGAGCATCGGTTCCATTGTAATAACAAATAGGATTGAAATGACTATTGATGCGATTGCACTTAGGATAAGATTGTGTATCGCAGCATTATTTGCCGAGGATTTGTCCTCCGCCCCAATGAATCTTGAAATCACTGAATTGCCGCCGGCTCCAAGTCCGTTTCCAAATCCAACTATAATCATAAATAGGGGCGTGGTGTACCCTAATGCAGCAAGTGGTTCTGCACCAAGTCCTGCTACCCAAATACTGTCGATAATGCTGTTTGCAAATATTAAAAACATACTTGCAATAATCGGCAGTGATAATTTGTTTATTGCCTTTTTAGGGTCTCCGGTTATCATTTCAATATTTTCATTTTTTTCCATAATCTGTTTATATGGAAATGTTCGTATTTAAAGGTGGTGTTAAAAGTTTAAGTAAAAAAAAAGAAAAGAAATGGTTTATTCTAAACCATTTTCACTAACAATAGGTTGGTTGTTAACGAGGTCCCACATGCTCTTACCGTCAGATTGTCCTCCTCTGATTATACCGTTGTCATCATACCAAACATTGAACTCTTCATCGTAGTATAAGTTAGGTCCTGGTCCTTCAGAAAGGCTTGAACCAGATGATGAATTGGATGATGTAGTTTTCTCGTTATATTTTACAGTACTTGCAGTGGAATTT
>ONUN01000226.1 GCA_900320955.1 uncultured Methanobrevibacter sp.
ATTCTTAATATTCATATTAACCTAAGGTTATCTTAACTATGGTTTTTGTTTTAATTTGCGCAAATCATTTTAATTCAATTTTGAATATTATATCCTACAAAAGGAGGATATTTTTGAGTAGAGGAAAACGACCAAAGTGGATGATTGAAATAGCGATTGAAAGAATGAATATTCTTTTTGAGCGTGCTGAGATGGAATTCATCACCCATCCTGAAAGATCCAATCGTTATGTTGAACTTGCTTTAAAGCTATCCACAAAATACAATACCAAAATTCCGGAAAAATGGCAAAGAAGGTATTGTAAGAAATGTAAGAAATTCCTTTACCCTGGTCATAATTGCACCGTCCGGCTAATTAACTCAGAAGTTAATATTTTTTGTGGTGAATGTGACCATGTCATGAAAATTCCTTATCACAAGGAAAAAAAACTTAAAAGGAGAGCTAAATATGAGTCAATCAAAAAAAGAAATGATGAATAGAGCTCTTTCCGCTATGACAATTAATATTGGTAAAGCTGGTGTTAATGATAATGTTATTGAAGAAATCAAACGCCAACTTGAAGCTAATGAAATTGTTAAACTTAAATTTGCAAAAAATATCGCTAGAGATAAAGACGATTACATCGACGAAATTGTCACAAAAACTAGAGCGAAGCTCATTGATGTTAGGGGACATGTTGCTGTAATCTATAAGAAAAAGCCTTAAACATTATAAATTTAGAGTTACAGGCCCTATTTTTTTTAGGTCTTAAATTTACAGTGGATTAAGCTACAATTATTTAATAAAATATTGGAGAATTAATATGACTACTGTATTTGATGTACCTGCAGATTTATTAATTGAAAAAGTCGCAGACGAATTTAAAAACAATGATAAAATCAATTCCCCTGCATGGTCCAATTTTGTTAAAACTGGTGTTCACAAAGAAAGAAAACCAGAAAATGCTGATTGGTGGTATGTAAGAGCTGCTTCTATCATCAGAAGAGTTTACATGGATGGTCCTGTAGGAGTTATGAGTTTAAGAACTTTCTACGGTGGTAAAAAAGACCGTGGTGTACGTCCTGAAGTATTTAGGAAAGGTAGCGGTTCTATCATCAGACACGCACTTCATCAATTAGAAGATGCTGGATATGTAGAAAAAGTTGAAGGTGGAAGAGTTATCAGTCCAGCAGGAAGATCATTCTTAGATAAAATTTCTGCTGAAATCATTAAAGATATTCCTGAACTTGAAAAATACTAATTATAATTCGGAGAGTTTGATATGAGCGATTTAGATGAAATTCGTCAAAAAAGAATGGCTGAATTACAAGCTCAACATGCACAAGCACAACAGCAAGAAGCACAAAGGCAACAGTTCGAAGCTCAGAAAAAACAAATTTTGGGTCAAATTTTGACTCCTGAAGCTCGTACTAGATTAGGCAATCTCAGATTAACAAAACCTGAACTTGTTGAACAAATTGAACTTCAATTAATTCAATCAGCTCAAGCTGGAAGTTTAAGAGGTAAAGTTACAGATGAGCAGTTAAAAGTCTTATTAAGACAAATATCTGGTCAGAAGAGAGAAATTAAAATTACAAGGAAATAATATCAATGAAAGCTGGTGTATTATATAGTGGTGGTAAAGATTCATCTTTCATGGCTGTAATGCTTAAGAGATTAGGTCTTGAAGTAGAATTGTGCACTGCTAATTTCGGTGTTTATAAATCATACATTCCAGCATCTAAATCAGCAAAATCTTTGGGTTTTAATCATAGGGTTATTGATTTGGACATTGACCTGTTGGATAAGACCTGTGATATGATTATGAATGATGGGTTTCCGAATGATGGGATTAAATTCATTCATGAAAATGTCGTAGAAAATGTAGCTGAAGAATATGATATTATTGCTGATGGGACAAGACGTGATGACAGGACTCCAAAACTAAATATCAATCAAATAAAAAGTCTTGAAGACAGAAAAAATTCGGTCACAAGTCTGTAAAGTTCATAACATCCAATTTATTTGAGATTTCACATGAAAAGTCAAATAAGGATAACAGCTCAGATTATGAGGTTGAAATAAGAACTTTGATTGATGAGAAAGGAGGCAATTCATTGGACATATTCCCGGAACATTATCAAACTCGTGTTATTGGATATAAAAAATAATTATTATTACAGGTGATAAAATGAGTAGAAATAAACCATTAGCTAAAAAATTAAGAATGGCAAAAGCAAACAAACAAAATAGGAGAATTCCAATCTGGGCTTATGCTAAAACTAAC
>ONUN01000224.1 GCA_900320955.1 uncultured Methanobrevibacter sp.
TTAGAACACTAAGTGGATATTATCTAAAGCATGATGAATGCGATAAACAACATCAAGGTTGCAGAATTGATGAATTTAAGGTTAAAAAACAGTCTTATTTAGCTTGTGATTATACTGTAGAAGGTGATTATTCATCAGCATCTTATCTTTTAGCTTTAATTGCCATAAATGGTGGAAAAGCCAAAATTAAGAACTTGTTTAGGGATTCAAAACAGGGTGATAAATACATTTTGGAAATCCTGCAGAATATGGGTGCTACAATTATCCGTGGTGAGGATTATGTTGAAATTGTTTGCGATGGAAATCTGAAAGCTATTGATGTTGATTTATCAAATGCTCCAGATTTGCTGATAACTGTAGCAGTACTTGCTGCAATGGCTCAAGGAACTACTAATATTACTGGTGTGGCTCATGCAAGAGTAAAAGAAACTGATAGGATTGATACAACCTGTCGTGAACTTGAAAAATTAGGTTGCGTTCTCGAAGAGCATGAGGATGGAATGAGCATAACTGGAGGCGTTAAAGACGGTGTTGTGGACTCACATGGAGACCACCGTTTGGCTATGGCATTTTCATTAATAGGCCTTAAGCATGATATCCGAATTACTAACGGTGAAGTCTTTGATGTGTCTTTTCCTAATTTTATTGAAAGTATGGCTGAACTTGGATTTGAATTGGAGTTAGAAAATGAATAAAGAGGAAAGAGTAATTGAACTTACAAATCAATTGGAAAATACATTTGAGATTAGAACATTTTTGGATCACGACCCTTATAAGGTACTGATAAGGACAATTTTATCTCAAAGAACACGGGATGAGAATACAGATCAGGCTACTGAAAATTTGTTTAGCAAATATCCTGATATTTATGCAGTGGTTGAAGCTCCTATCGATGATGTTAAAGAGTTAATAAGGCCTGCAGGTTTTTATAATGTTAAGGCGGCAAGGATACAGGAAGTTTCTCAAATTTTAATTGACCAGTATGGTGGGGAGGTTCCAGATACTGTTGATGAGCTGGTTAAGCTTCCTGGTGTAGGTCGCAAAACCGCAAATTGTGTCATGGTTTTTGCTTTTGAACTTCCCGCAATTCCAGTTGATACTCACGTTCATCGAATATCAAATCGTTTGGGTTTGGTTGATACAAAAGACCCTGAAGATACTGAAGTTGAGCTATGCAAAATCGCTCCTGAAGATTTGTGGATTAAACTGAATGATTTGATGGTTCAGTTCGGTCAGAATATCTGTAAACCGATTGGTCCTCAATGTGAGATTTGTCCATGCACTGAAATATGTGATTATTATACTGAAAATATATGATTATTTTTTTTAGTTTTACCAAAACATTTATTAAGTAAAACAGTGTTATATAACAATAGTTATAATAACATTTGTTATATAACTTCAAAATAACCCTTTTAATATACCATTAAAAACAATTAATATAATAGGAGAATGAAAATTATGGCAAATATACCAGAATTAAAAAGAAATCATTCAACCCAACCGGAAGTGTAAAAGACCGTGTTGCAGTTGCAATGATTGAAGATGCAGAAGAAAAAGGTTCACTCAAGCCTGGCGCAACAATCATTGAACCAACCAGTGGAAACACAGGAATCGGTCTTGCATTTGCAGCAGCTGCAAAAGGTTACAAATTAATTTTAACCATGCCGGACACCATGTCTATTGAAAGAAGAAAATTCTTAAGTGTTTTAGGAGCTGAACTTGTTTTAACTCCAGGTGCTGAAGGAATGGGTGGAGCTATTGCAAAAGCAAAAGAACTCAATGAAGAAACTGAAGGATCAATCATTTTAGGTCAATTCGATAACCCTGCTAATGTTAAAATTCATTCTGAAACCACTGCTCAGGAAATTCTAAGAGACACTGAAGGCAAAGTTGACATTGTTATTGGTGGTGTAGGTACTGGTGGAACAATCACTGGAATTGGTAAAGTATTGAAAGAAGAAGTTCCTGGTGTAAAAATTGTTGCGGTTGAACCAAAAGATTCTCAAACTTTAGGAAAAGGTGAAAAAGGACCTCACAAAATCCAAGGAATCGGTGCAGGATTTGTACCTTCAATTTATGATGCAAGCGTAATCGATGAAATAATTCCTGTTGAAAATGAGGACGCTGGAAACACATTACTTGCACTTGCAAAAGAGGAAGGTATATTTTCAGGTATTTCATCTGGTGCTGCAACTTGGGCAGCATTGGATTTAGCTAAAAAAGAAGAAAATAAAGGTAAAAGGATAATTGCTATTTTACCGGACAACGGTGAAAGATATCTCTCTGTAGATTGGTTATTTGATTAAGAATAACTATTTATACTATATGTTATATTATATAATATTATAAAATTTGGAGATTTCAAATGTTCGATGGTTTAAGGAGTGAAAATTGGTTATGGAACCACTCCCTTAAACTTCTTGCCCGTATGAATTCAAATTTGGCCAGATTCATTACTGGAATTGAAATTCATCCAGGTGCAACATTTGGAAAAAGAGTTTTCATTGATCATGGGATGGGTGTTGTTGTTGGTGAAACAGCGATTGTTGGTGATGATGTATTAATATACCAGGGAGTAATTCTTGGTGGTACCAGTACTGAAAAAACAAAAAGACATCCTACAATTGAAGATGGGGTGATTATTGGAGCCGGTGCCAAAGTAATGGGTAACATTACAATTGGAAAATATTCTAAAATTGGTACTGGTGCAGTAGTTCTCAAAGATGTTCCTCCGGAATCCACATGTGTGGGAGTTCCAGGTCGTATAGTCAAACATAAGGGAGTACGTAAAAAGGTTGACCTTGATCACGATAAGCTTCCGGACCCTGTGGCTGATGCATTGAGGACACTTGAAAAACATCTTCAAGACAATGATAAGCGTTTCGAGATTTTATTTGAAAAACATGGAATTTGTTTAACTGAAGATATCAGAGATGAACAAGAAGATCTAGAGGATCTGTTTAAAAAATAGAAGGGATTTTTATGAAACCGCCTTGTGAAATTGTAGTGTGGTATGTAATACCAGCAATTAGATCTGAATTAGCAAAAGAACTTTTAAATTTAGGTATGAAACAAAAGGATGTTTCTGAGCTTATGGACATAACCCAACCAGCAGTATCTCAATATATTACTGATAAAAGAGGTAGTGGAATTAAACTTGATGATAATGTGAGGAGCATGATTCATGAATTTGCCCGCCAATTATCTGAAGGAGAAGCAACTAAAGCTGATTTAATTCCAAGAACCTGTAAAATTTGTAAAAATGTGAGAACTGTTGATGTTTTACAACAACTTGATATTGATAAATCTGAACTTGGTGATGATTGTAAGAGTTGTATTGGTTCCGAACTTGAAGCTAAATAAATTAGTGAAATATTGGAAAAAATAGTAAACTTTATAAACTATTAATTACCAATATTTTATTATCCTATTAATTTTAGTGGCAAGTTTACCGAGTGGCTAGGTGTGTGGCTGCAGACCATAATACGGGGGTTCAAGTCCCTCACTTGCCTTTTACAATTACTATTTTTTTGAGGTTATTTTTATGGACGTCTATTCA
>ONUN01000222.1 GCA_900320955.1 uncultured Methanobrevibacter sp.
GATAACTTCTACGCTCATGTTTTATCTCCTTGAATAATTTTTTGTGTTTATACCTCTTTCACTAAGCCACTCCCTTGTTTTTCCGCGAATAACTAATTTTGATTGTTTCAATTCTTCAATGTTATTGGCTCCAACTAAAAACATTGCAATTCTTAGAGAATCATTGAATCTTTCAATAAATTTGTTTAATTGTTCCTGAGATGCTGAATTTTTTAAGAATGGTAAAGCCATACCGACAGCATCAGCTCCAAGAGCGATAGCTTTAGCAGCTTCAAGACCTGATCTGATACCTCCAGATGAAATGACAGGAACATTTACAGCATTAGTAACTTCAACTGTACTAATGGCAGTTGGAATTCCCCAATCCCAAAATACTTCACCTAAATATCTATCTTCAGCACGATATGTTTCAACAGCAGCCCAGCTTGTTCCACCAGCGCCTTCAACATCAATGAAATCCACACCTACATCAACTAACGCCTTTGCAGATTCCCCAGATATTCCGCAACCTGTTTCTTTAGCAACAACAGGAATATCTACAGATTCAGTAATTTGATTAATTAAATCCAGGTATCCTCTTGCATCCAAATCGCCTTCAGGTTGAATAGATTCCTGAAGAGGATTTAGATGAATAGCCAAAATATCAGCGTCTAGAATTTCCACCGCTTTTTCAGCTAAATTCAATTGAGGTGCACCTATATTACCTACAAGCAAACAGTCCGGAGCATTTTCCCTCACAACACTATAAGTGTCTGCAAGTTCAGGATGTTCGCAAGCTGCCCTTTGAGAGCCAACACCTAATGCAATACGATTATTTTCAGCGGCAATTGCCAACTGTTTATTGATATTTTTTGCAGCAGGATGGCCTCCAGTAATTGCTGTCATAAATAAAGGAGAGTTTAATTTTTTACCAAAAACGGAAGTTGACAAATCAATTTCGTTTTTATCGATTTCCGGTAAGACATTATGAATTAATTCAATGTCCTCAAATCCAGTAGTCTTATTTTTAAACTCAACATCATAATTTTCACAAATTAATAAATGCTCTAATTTTCTATCTTGAAATCATGTATTAATTTCCCCTTGAAATAACTGTCCCTTTCACTTTTTCATTTTCTAAAACTTTGAAAACATTATTTTCAACTTCAGCATTTATTATTTTAGATTCAATCCCTAAATCAGCCAAATATAAAAGTTCTTTAATTTTTCCAACCATACCACCAGTTACGTCAACATTGGTAGTTCCTTCAAAAGTGTCCAAATCATCTAAAGATGAAAATTTATCGAAAAAAATTGCGTCATCGTGTGTTTTAGGATTCTTATTATAAACCCCATCAACATCAGTTCCCAAAACAACCATGTCAGGGTTGAGATTTTTAGCCAAGTACTGAATGAGCTGATCACCAGAAATAACACAAATTTCCAACTCTTCATCCAAGACAACATCACCATAAATAACAGGAATGAAACCTTTATCCAAATATCTTTTAAAGCTATCAAGATTGCCTTCAGTGATTCTTTTATTGGTGGCCCTCATAAAACTAGATGCAGGAATTGCCACTACAGGCAAACCTTCATCAATGAAAGCTTCACAAATATACATGTTTAATTTTTTAACTGCATTTTGAGTTTCACAGAATCCAATTCTTTTTTGAGGATACTCAGATTCGTCGAATCTTTCACCAATCTTATATTTTTTAGCAGGCGGATGTCCAAAAGAACCTGCACCATGAACAATAATCAATTCCTTAAATGAATTGTCAAGTGAAGATTTAATCTCAGATGCAATTCTTTTAAGACTTTTAGTGTCCACTTCACTAACAGCATCCTTATTGGTTAAAATACTCCCACCAATCTTTAAAATTATCATAAAATCACTTATAAAACCTTGAAGAAACTCCTTTTCGAGTAAATCTGATTTTTAATATATTATCATCACGAGCAATAGCATGTGCAACTTCTTCAACTTTACCAGGACAAAGTGCAATGATACTGCCTCCTCCACCAGCTCCAGTAGTTTTAGAACCAATAGCTCCTGCTTCTCTTGCATTATAAACCATACGAGATAATTCCAAAGTATTGACGCCTAAAACATCTAAAAATCCATGATTAATATTCATTAATTCACCGACTTTGTCAAAATCTCCTTTCAAAATAGCCTGTTTAGCATAATTGGTTAAATTTCCCATTGCGGTAATGACAGGATTGATTATTTTAGGATTTCTCATTTTTAAATTTTTTACATCCTTAACCATTTTTCCTGTGTTCCCGTGTTTTGTAGTATATCCTACAACAAATGGAACATTAAATTTAGCGTTGATATGTTCGATTTTCTTATTTCTAGACAAGTAAACAATACCACCATAAGTAGAAACAAGAGTATCCAGCGGACTGGCCACACCTTGAACGGCTTGTTCAACCATGTGGGCATCATGCGCAAGAGATTTCTTATCAAAACGAATATTATGATATCTGTATAAAGCAGCAAGAGTAGCTACAGTAACTGCAGCAGATGATCCCAAACCAGAACCAATAGGAACATTTGATGATAATGTAATCTCAATTGGAGAGTGG
>ONUN01000221.1 GCA_900320955.1 uncultured Methanobrevibacter sp.
AATTGCTGTAAAACAAGGCTGTACCAAAGCATCAGATGCTGCTAAGGCCATAGGTGAAGGATTACAAGCATTCTGTATTCCTGGAAGTGTTGCAGATGACAGAAAAGTAGGTCTTGGTCACGGTAATTTGGCTTCAATGCTTTTAAGTGATGAAAGTGAATGTTTTGCATTTCTTGCAGGTCACGAAAGTTTTGCAGCAGCAGAAGGAGCTATCGGAATTGCAAACTCTGCAAATGAAGTAAGAGAAAAACCTTTAAGAGTTATCTTAAACGGTCTTGGAAAAGATGCTGCATTAATCATTTCAAGAATCAATGGATTTACTTATGTTCAAACTGAATTCGATTACTTTACTGGAGAAGTTAAGGTAGTTCGTGAAAAAGCTTACTCTGACGGCGAAAGATCAAAAGTTAGATGCTATGGTGCTGACGATGTAAGGGAAGGTGTTGCTATTATGCATCTTGAAGGTGTTGACGTATCAATCACAGGTAACTCAACAAATCCAACCCGTTTCCAGCATCCTGTAGCAGGAACATACAAAAAGGAATGCATTGAACAGGGTAAAAAATACTTCTCTGTTGCATCTGGAGGAGGAACAGGCAGAACATTGCATCCTGATAACATGGCTGCAGGTCCTGCTTCTTATGGTATGACTGATACTATGGGAAGAATGCACTCTGATGCTCAATTTGCAGGTTCATCATCTGTACCTGCCCATGTGGAAATGATGGGGTTAATTGGTATGGGTAATAACCCAATGGTTGGAGCTAGTGTTGCTGTAGCAGTAGCTGTTGAAAAAGCAATGAAAAAATAAGAGTTAATCTCTTATTTATCTTTTTTTTTATGATTTTTAAAACTGAAAATCTAATTTTAAGGCCTTGGGAAGAAGGCGATGCTGAAAATTTATATCACTTTGCAATAAAAAGGAAACTTATGCCATAACATTCAATGAAATTCCAATAGGCTGTGTTGGTCTTTTGATTCATCCTGATGGAAATCATTATTGGGGTGACGGATCAGGTGAACTCGGATATTGGATAGCGGAAGAGTATTGGGGTAGAGGTTTAGTCGTTGAGGCTTCAAAAGCAATTGTAAAACATGCTTTCGATGATTTGGATATTGATAGGATTTATGCAACCTATAGAATTGAAAATACTCAATCAAAAAGAGTTTTAGAAAAGTTAGGTTTCAGGTATTACACCGAACTGGACAACGTTAATTATTTGGGTGAAACATTTAGGGAAGTTGCAATGATTAAAGAAAAATAGTTTTATATATTTTAAGATATTAATTTTATACTAATGACTAGAATATGTAAAAAATGTGAATTTGTAAATCAGGATGATTATGATTTTTGTGCTAAATGCGGAACTCCTTTGGTTGAAGGGCTTAAGCCTAAACAAGTCTATGTTTACACAGGTCAGCAACCTCAAATCAATAAGAAAGCCGTTATACTTTCTTATATTGTTACTATTTTTTTATCATGGAGCGGTGTTGTTTTTGGGATTTTAACTAAAAATACTTCATTGAGTGCATTTGCATTTTTTGGTTTTTTCATGCCTTTCTATTTGCTTCAGGCACCTGTCAAAGAGCTTAAAAAGCATGGAATAATACAATTTATTATTTCTGCTGTAGGTGTTGGTTTATCTTTTTATATTATGCACTGCATCTCCTCTATCCATTGTTCCAGGAACATTTTCGTTTCCGGCATAACCGTTGTATGCATCATTTGCACGAATATCGTCTACAATTGTAGTGCCGAATATTGCCTCTGCAGCATCATTGTTTACGCTGGCAATTATATGGGGTGTATAATTGTAACTGTAAGTCATGATATCACGTGCAGCACCGTAAGGGTCTTTCGGATTGTCTATATGGACATTATGCAATGTTTGGCCTTGAGCATTTACAGAACTTCCTGGATAAACCCAGTCATATCCTATAATGGAAAATTTGGCAGCCATGTCGATACTGGCATCTTCTCCTGTATCTTCAGCAACTATCAGAATAGGGCTGACAATTGTTGTTGCCAATGCCGCCAATATTACTGCAACAATTACCAATATAATTAAAGGTATTATTTTCATGTTTTAATTTTATAATTCTTTTAAATATTAATACTTAACTTTTTTAATTATCAAAAACATATTAATTTATATATAAAAATTTTGGTGATATTGTGATTATTGGTGGTTCAGCTTCTCAAGATTTGGCAGCTCATGTTGCTCGTGAACTTGGTGAGGAAGTAAGTTATGTTGAAACTAAAAAGTTTCCGGATGGAGAAAGATATTTACGAATAAATGGTGAAATTGAAGACGAAGTGACTGTTATCCAGTCAACAGGATATCCTCAAGATGAAAATTTAATGGAATTGCTCTTTATAATTTCCACTCTTAAGGATTTGGGAGCTAAAAAAGTAAGGGCTGTCGTTCCATATATGGGATATGCAAGACAGGAAAAACGTTTTAACCCTGGTGAATCAATTTCAGCAAAGACAATTTGTAATTTAATTCAGGCAGCTGGTGCAGATGAATTCATAACATTCAATATTCATGAAGCATGTGTTTTGAATTTCTTTGATATTCCTGCAAAAAATGTCTCAGCAATGCCGGCTATAGCAGAATACTTAAATAAGAAATATTTTAAGAAATCTGATGAAAAACCATTAATTATTGCTCCTGATAAAGGAGCATATGGATTTGCACAGGAAATTTCTGAAATAATCGGATGTGACTGTACTTATTTAACTAAAGTACGTTTAGGTCCTGATAAGGTAGAAACCAGAATTGTGGATGTCAGATGCGACAGTGAAAGTGATAATACCGTTAATATTGATTCCGTAAAAGGAATGCATGCGATTATTGTGGATGATATAATTGCTACTGGAGGAACTATTGTAAATGCAATAAATATCCTAAAACAGTATGGGGCATCTTCTGTAGACGTATGCTGCGTACACCCGATCTTAACAAATAATGGTGCTACAAGAATATATGAGGCAGGAGCTAATAAGATAATTGGTACAAATAGTTTATCTTCAGATACATCACGTGTTTCCATTGCAAAAAGTATTGCTGATGCATTGAGGGAA
>ONUN01000219.1 GCA_900320955.1 uncultured Methanobrevibacter sp.
GACTTTGGATTTGTCATCTAAGTTTAGTTCCAAATCACTTGCAACAATTTTCACTGATGCCTTATTAACAGTAATTGTCACTGTTTTAGTTACGGAGAGATGGGTTTCATCAGGTATTGTTGTCACTGCTAAAGTGTAGTTGCCTGCATCCAAATCTAAAATTGGGATTGTAAAATTATCAACAACACTAACAGATTTATCGTCAATCTTGGCGGTGATGCTTGTTGCGCCTTCAGCTGCTACAGTAACGGTTTCAGATTCAGGATAATCTAAAATAATATCATCAAGATGAATAGTTGAATTGGTTTTTCTAATTGTTATGGTTGCGTTGTGGACAGTCATTATTTTAAAATTAGTATATGTTGCATTGATTTCGTAAGTTCCGTATTTATCAAATGTGTGCACGACCATCCAGGTTCCGTTGGAATCGTATGTTCCGTTGATTTCATCACCGTTTGGCAGGATAAACACTAATCTGCCCCCAATGAGGTCAGTAGGGATATTGGATTTTGCAGAGATTGTGACAGTCTTGTTGCTGGTTGTCACTGGAGTTACATTGATATAGTATTCTGTGTTTGGAATTACTGTTATGGTTCTGTTGATTGCTTCAAATCCAGCATATTCAGTATTGAAAATAGCGTAATATGATCCGACCGGTAAATTCACAGCCTATCCTTCACCGCTTAAACAGCTGTATTCTCCAATTAAACTGTCATTGTTTTTATTGTATACGCTTATTGAGATATTTCCATTGTCGACAGACATGCCGCTGTTTGTTTTTAAGTCCAATGTTAATTTTTCACCGGAATTATTAACTGTTATGAAATCGTCCACATTCAAGGTAGGAGGAACAATCTGCACATTGTAAGTTGTGCCGGTATCTGTGAAGATACATGTGTCTGCAGTAATGGAATAGGCTTCTGAATAGATATCAGAACCTTCCCCAGCATAATTTCCACTAAAATAACAATTTGTCACAGCAACATTACCATTTGTATTGAAAATTGCACCACCCCAACTATATGTGTCTGCTATGTTATTAATAAAAGTACAATTTGTCACAACACCATTGATATTCTCTGCAAAGAAAATTACACCCTTCGTATGTCCATTGTTATCAATGAACTTACAATCTAAAATTTTAGCGCCACTATCTACAACATAAATAAAATACCAGCTCCAGCTTGGGTCAAAATTTCCATTTATAATGGTTAGGTTTTTAATTGTTATATTGCTGCTCACTATCTGGAATACCTGAGTATGTGATCCATTCATGTTAATAACCGCGCCGTTACCGTCAATAATACTATTGGTAACGCTTATATCAATATGTTCTGATTCTTGACCTGTGCCATTATAATTATAGAATTTATGTTTCAGTGTGATATTTCCTCCTTTACCAATCTCTTTTTTCAAATCATCGAATGTGGCGTTTGTATTTGGATCAACATCGGCACCTGTAATTTCATTATCTTTTACACTTTGTATTTCATCATCATTTGTTTTGCTTAGTACTTGGTTGTCATCCGTTGTTTTCAAATCCTTTTCTATAGATGTTGATTCTATTTCTGCATTTTCATCACTCATCATTACTTTATCGTCAACTTCACCAGCGCTTACACTGGCAATGCTGAATAGGATAAAAATAGAAAGAATCAATATTATACTTTTAAAGAAAACTTAGAAAATTTTAGTGATAACTTCATGAAATCATTTCATGATTCGGATGTTTAAAATGTGGTTTTTTAAGTTGGTGATGTGTAGATGCTTATATTTTAGAAATAATGAAATAACAGATAGTGTGTTGATTATCTACTGTCTCAAACAAGTTTTTTCAAAATCTTCAGATACAATATATAATAGTTGTTTGATTGATTCAGACATATTTACTTCAGTTATTTTTGTATTGCAGTTATGTTTTTGAAATACGTATTCTTGTGCAAATGATCTGCTCATAAACTCAATATTTTTAAAATTCAATATTGCTTCTGGTTTGTTATTGAT
>ONUN01000218.1 GCA_900320955.1 uncultured Methanobrevibacter sp.
TCGACAATAACATTATCATTTTCAGATCTTCTTTTTATTTCTTTAGCAGCTTCAGCTTGAATTTCTTTTTGAGTTTCAGCCGGTAATTTCCTTAAAGAATCTCTATCTTCAACAATTTTTCTTTCAATTGCTATTTCAGTCATTATGTCACCATAGTTTAAATGGACATAATCAACTTCTTCAAGTGCTTTTTTAAGCAATGTTGTACTTCCAGAACCTGGAATACCTGTTAATACTACTAATTTCAATTTAATCCCTCACATATTAATATGAATAAGTTTAGGAGAATTAATCTCCTCCTAAAACTTTTCTAAGAATTGGATTTGCAGACATAAGTTGTTCTTCTGCCATTTCTTCATAAAGCTTATGAATAATACCTACAGTAAGTAAAACACCAGTACCTCCACCTAAAGCACCGGTTAAATCTGCAAGGAAAGCTTACTACTTCTGAAACCAGGTATCTGAATACCTGAATTATAAAGTTGTTCAGAAATCTTTTTAGCATTTAATCCACTGATTTCTACCCATAAATATGAGAATAACATACAGAATCCAATGAAAAATATTGCATATATTATTACGTGGATTGGTTCTGTTACAAACATGTACCATTTAGGTGTTGAAAGTAACCATGCAATTCCATCAACAGGTTTACCAGCATCGATGTGACCAAAAATTGGAAATCCAATTTTTTGGAAAAGATTTGCAAACAAGGTTACGTTTACAAGTAATGCACTTGTCAAAATAACCGGCATGTTACTTGAGTAAACAAATTTTAATGGGTATTTACCAACAGATCCTCTGATTCTTCCGTGTCCTCTTACACTACCATGAGAAATAGGAATTTCCACTCTCATAGCTTCACCATAAAGAACAACTAAGAATACAACAATAGTTGCAAATAATGGAATCAAGATAACGAAATCATATACTCCAGTAGTGGCTTGTTGTATGAATTTTGGAATAATACCAGCAAGTAAACCATCAGTACCTTGCAATACGCTGAATGTACCAACAATAATAGTTTGACATACACCTGCTGCAATGAATAATCCTATCCCACTTCCGAATCCCCATTTGGATACAACTTCATCGAGATAGATAATAACCAATGCACCAATAACCAATTGGAAAATCAATATTAAAGTATATGAACTGTCCATTGGTGAAATGTTACCAGTAAACACTAACACACTAGCCTCAAAAATTGTAAAAACTATTGATAAAAGCTTTTGTGTAGCTTGGAACTGAGATTTATCTTTATGGGAGGATAAATCTAAATCCAAAAGATTTGAACCAACTAATAATTGCAAAACAATTGAAGCAGTAACAATCGGCCCGATTCCTAAAGTAAGAATAGAACCAAATGAACCTGCCATTACAGCTCTCACTTGAGCAAAATTATCTATTGCTCCAGGAGCAACACCGTATAATGGAATTAAAGTCAATATAAAATATAATACTAAAACAAGAGCAGTCCATTTAAGTTTTTCATTGAAGTCTTCTCTATGAACAGGGGATTTTACTTCAGGAATGAACTTAAATATTGGCTCTAAAACTTCTAGTGCTGACATTTTATTCCTCTATATTTATAAAAGGAAAAAAGCTATAATTCTATAGCTTCTCCTCCTACTTCTTCAATTTTTTCAATAGCAGAAGCTGAAAATTGTGGTGCTGAAATTTTGAAAGTTTTGGTAATTTTTCCTTTACCTAAAACTTTGTCATAACCTAAATCAGTCACATCAATAACAATAGCGTCCCCTTCTTTAGATGCTAAGCCTTTAGCAATTAAATTTTCAGCTTGCTCTTCTAAATAAATTAAATTAACTGTATTAATTTTTTTAATCATTTTTTGAGGTCTTTTGAAACCATGTTTACCAAAGTGGTCAGGGTCATGGATTACAGTCCAGGTCCAGTGTTGTTTGCCCATACCTGCTTTACCTTTTCCACCTTTGTTACCTGCATGTTAATTTTACGTTTTGTTCTAATCATATTATACACCCGATTTAAAGCATTCTTATTGCAAGGTCTTTAATTTCTTCTCCCCTGTAACCTAAAGATCCACCTTCGTTAATGGATAAACGAATATCTTCATATCCTTTTCTTGGAGGGTGTAAACGGAATACAGGTTTAATACCAACATCAGCTAATTTTACTTCAGAATTAATTAAAGCTTCAGCTAATTCTGCAATGTTGTTATAATCAGAATTTTCTGCAACATACTCATCAGTAACTTTATTGTTACCAGGGAGTCTACCTCTTTTAGCGATGATTTTAGCTAAAAGTTCAGCATCAATTTCTCCCCAAGTAATGTAATCCTTAGCTTTTTGAAGCATACCTTCATAACTAGGATTTTCTTCAACTAAAACTGCATGGCTGATTCTGTTAAGTCTTAACATGTCTAAGGTGTCTGCAACATTTTGAATAACACCAGTAGTTCCTCTAATTCTAATAACTAAAAACATAGTAATCACCAATTAGTAGTTAACTCCCATTTTTTTAAGGTCTTCTTTAGAAGCTTTAACATTACTTAATTCTTTTAAAGCGTCGAATACTGCATTAGCAAAGTTTACAGTAGTTTGAGTTTGACCGAAAGTTTGAGACCATACATCATGAATACCAGCAAGTTTTAAGATAGTTTTACCAACGTCACCAACTACTAAACCTACACCTGCAGGAGCTGGCATTAAAGTAACACTTACACTACTGGTTTTACCTTGTACTTTGAAAGGTACGGTGTGTTCTCTTCCACAAACACAACCCCAGTCTCCACAACCTCTTCTAACTTTAATAATGTTGTATTTAGCATTATCAACAGCTTTTCTAATTGCAGGACCAACCTCTTTAGCTTTACCTTGGCCTAAACCAACATATCCATCTTTGTTACCTACAGCAACAATTACTCTGAAATTAACTTTTCTACCAGATTTATGCATCCTTTGAACTAAGTTAACATCCATTACTTCTTCTTCT
>ONUN01000217.1 GCA_900320955.1 uncultured Methanobrevibacter sp.
ATGTTAATGCTGAAATTACTGAAAGTAAATTAAGACAATAGGTGTTTAAATGGCAATTGATGTAAGAAAACATAAAAAGAAAGTTCTTGATCAAAAACCAAGTATTAATTTGGTTCCATTTATTGATATTCTATTTACTATAATGATTTTTTTAGTTGTTACTAGTAATTTTTCAGCGGATGTTCAAACTGATGCTACTGATGCTGCTGAATCTGCATCAGGAAAACCAAATGTAACTGATGTTTCTGGTGACCAGGAATATTATGTTGTGCCTGTGGCAGGATTAAATAAAGTTACAGTTAATGGTCAAGACAAATCGGATGCCATTGCGGGTGGCGCCGTGGGAGTGCAGGCGAAGGTTATTGACCAAGGTGAGATTAAAATCAAACCTGGTCTAATTGAGATTACTACACCTCCTGGAGTGCCGCCGGATGTGGCCGTTAAACGTCCAGAACTTTAAATTGAGGGATGAAAATGTATACTGGAAGAATTTTATCAATTGGGATGAATAGTGACGGTAAACCTTTTGTAGCATATCGTGTATCAAGTAGGTCATTTCCTAATAGGCAATGTTTAAAATTTGATAATCGTGCTGCTATCGTGCCAAAAGAAGGTTTTGAAAAGGATATTTATGAGAATACGTACATTACATATAATTGTATTCGTATTGTAAGAGATATGGCTATCGTATCAAATGGTGCTCATACTGATGTTATAGCTGATAAAATATCATTGGGAATGAATATAAAAGATGCTATTGCATATTCCTTACTTACTATGGACTATGAAAAAGATGATTATCACACTCCAAGAATTGCTGGAGTTGTTACATCAACAAATAAGAAGAATGAATATGGCTGTTATATTGGAATTGCTAACGATAAAAAATTGTTGGTTGAAGAGGTTCCATATGGAGAAGCGGTATTTATTTCAACTTATGGTAGTCAAGTGCACGATGTTGTTGAATTTGATGCAAAAACAGCTGCTGAATCTGCTAAATTTATTTTTGATGAAGGTACATTTGCAAATTATAAAAAGCCTGTAACTTCTGGAGCTGCTGTTTTTAATGGAGAATGGACTATTGATGTCTATAATCCATAATTCTTTTTATTTTTTTTTAATTTTTAGATGATATTATGACAATTGAATTGATAGGGTTAGAAAATATTCCAATTGTTGATAGTACAAGCAATATTTCACAGATTATTAATTGATTGCTGAAACTTTAATTTCCAAATCCGAAGGTACTTTTATAAATATTGAAGAATTAAATCCCTCTAAAGAAGCTATCGAATTGGCTGAAAAATCTAAAAAAGATCCCAAACTTGTTCAAGCAATTTTAAATGAATCAAATGACGTTGTTGAAGTTGGTCCTAACTTCATAATTACCGAAACCAAGCACGGTTTTGTCTGTGCAAATGCAGGTATTGACGAGTCAAATGTGGGGGAAGGTTTAGCCACTCCGATGCCTATCAATCCTGACAAATCCGCTTTGGAAATTAGGGAATTTTTAGAAAAAGAATTTAATGAGGAAATTGCAGTTATTATTACGGATACTCAGGGAAGAGCATTTAGATTTGGAGCTATTGGAACTGCAATTGGTTGTTCTGGAATTTCTCCATTGTGGAGAAGAGTCGGTGAAAAAGATTTATACGGGCGTGAATTGGAAACTACTGAAATTGCCACCGGTGATGAGTTGGCTGCTGCAGCATCACTTATCATGGGACAGGCTGATGAAGGTCTTCCTGTTGTTTTGATTCGTGGTTTTTCTGGTTTTGATACTTTAAGAGATGTGGAATCAAATATGAGATCCATCATCATGCCAAAAGAGTTTGATGTATTTAGAAAATAGGTAGATATTATGATTACTGTTTTTTCCGGAGGTACAGGTACTCCAAAATTACTGCAGGGATTAAAAGAAATAGTCAATCCCAATGACTTAACAATTATTGTAAATACTTTGGAAAACGATTATTTTTCAGGAGTTTATGTTTCTGCTGATGTTGATACTGTTTTATACACTATGGCTGACATGATTAATGAAGAATTTTGGTATGGTGTAAAAGGAGATACATTCATTACTAATGAAAGGCTTCAGGAGATAGGCTGTCCTGAATTGCTCAGAATCGGAGATATCGATAGGGCAACCAAAATACAAAAGACTCAGCTGATGAAGAAATATGGTCTTGCAAAGGCTGTTGAAATTCAAGCGGAGAATATGGGTATTGAATCAAAAATAATTCCGATGAGTAATGAGGAATCTGATATTAAACTAATCACTGACATTGGTGAATTGGAATTCCATGATTTTTTAATCAAGCACCAGTCCCAGCCTGAAGTGTTGGGCATTAAATTTTCCAGTGTTGCACCTGCAGATGGTGTTGTTGATGCAATTAAAAATTCAGAAGCGGTTATTATTGGACCGTCCAATCCAATTACTTCAATTTCTCCAATATTGTCATTGGAAGGTGTTAGGGAAGCTTTAAAAGATACTTATGTTGTTGCAGTTTCCCCAATAATTGGGTCTGATTCTGTTTCCGGACCTGCCAGTAAATTCATGAAAGCTTTGGATATTGAAGTTTCATCAGTTGGTGTGGCATCATTATATGAAGATTTTCTAGATAATTTTATTATTGATAATAAAGATGTTGATAAAAAACAACAGTTAAATCAAATAGTTAATAAGGTAACAGTTACAAATACTATAATGAATAATTTAGGTGCTAAAAAAAATTTGGCACAAATTATTATGGATAGTATTCTTTAATTAAAAGAGGCGAATATTAAATGATACAAATGACATTAATACAAATTGACAATTACGGGCCATGGACTGTAACTCCAAGACCACGTACAGAATCTGATTTACAAATGCTTCAAGCTAGTTTATTTGCTGACTTAAATAATCATTTTGGT
>ONUN01000216.1 GCA_900320955.1 uncultured Methanobrevibacter sp.
TTTTCTTCGTTAATATCTTTTTCTGCACTGTGCAAAATCATTGCCGCATATATATATTCCATGTTATCACCATTAGTTTTTTAAAGTGTTAGTTATTAATAATAAAAATTTTAATTAATTAATTTAACCGAAGAGAGCTCCTAACCCAGCTGCTGCTTCTTCTTCACTATCCTCTTCTTCTTCCTCTTCTTCCTCTTCTTCAACAACTTCCTCTTCTACTACTGGAGCAGCTGCTACAGCAACATTGGAAAGTTTTTCTGCTAATTCATCGTCAATTGCGCCTGCAATATCAGCAATTACAGAAGCAATAGCTAACATTTTAGCGTTAACAAGACCAAGAATTGGTTCTGAAGTTTTGGAAGTTAATATAGCTCCTTCTACACCAACGCTGACAGCCCTGGTATGTGCGAGAGACAATATTGCGGAAATAGTTTCTGTAGTAGGTATAGCTGCATTAACAGACAAGTTGAATGCACCTGAAAATGCTCTTTGTACATCTGCTAATGTTTGTTCTTCGTCGATTGCAAGTACATCGGAAGTGTAAACAGATCCTTCTTCGTATACTGCTTTTAAGTCAATTCCTACTTCCATTGGATTAATATCCATTCTTGCTAAGGTAGCTGCTACTTGTTTAGATACTTCATCACCTGCTGCAACAACAACAGTTTCTTTTTGTACGCAGATTTTACCTTTATCAATTTTTGCAGGAATTCCAACTTGTTGTAATTCACCTAAGAATGGTCCTGGTTCAAATCCAGTGTCCCCTTCAGGTACAATAATATCATCAGGAGCAATAGTTCCTGGTTTAGCAGGAGCTGATGTTTTGCTGTCTTCTAATATTTTGAACAATTTGAAAGGATTCATTTCGGTTGCAATAATTGCAACTTGACCATCCATATGTCCGGATAAATCAACAATGTTGTTTTTATCAGCATTACAATCTTCAAGAGCTAAATCAATGAGATTCTTTTTAGACATTCTGATAACAGCTTTTTCGTTGAGGGATTTCCTCATTTCTTGGAGCTGTTTTGCAGGAATGTTCATTAAATCCACAATACCAATAACATCGTATTGATTAATGATTTCTGAAAGCTCTTTAACTTCTTCCTTTTTCCATTCAGCAACATGAGCCATTAGATCACCCTCACTACTGGTCCCATAGTTGTTTTTATAAACATGGACTTGATTTGACTTCTTCCTTTTTCTAAATTGCGGTCTAGGACTGTAAGAACAGTTTCAATGTTTTCAGCTATGTCTTCGTCTGACATGTCTTGGCTTCCAACAACAATTTGAACACTAGCTTGTTGTTTTACACCAACTTTAACAGTACTTTGTAATCTTTCTAAAAGAGGGTCAAGTTTGATACTTGCAGGCACTGGTTTTGGCATTTTTCCACGAGGACCAAGAACTGGACCTAAGAATCTACCAACGAGTGGCATCATATCAGCTTGAGCTACAAAGAAATCAACAGAATTTGCTGCTTTTTTAGCGGATTTTCTGTCTTTTCCGAACTCTTCTAAATCACTTTTATTGATTACAAGATCGAGACCAGCATTTTTAGCTTGAACAATGAGTTCCCCATCAGCTATGACTCCGATTTTAACATCTTTGCCACGGCCTTTAGGAAGAGTAACTTCCTCATTAAACCTATTTTCTGGCTTTTTGACATCTAAGTCACGGATATTAATAATAATATCTACGGACTCAGTGAAGTTTCTCACATTATTGTTCAATGGTTTACATTTGGTTTCATGAGAATCGATTGCTAAGAAAAAAATTCTTAAACGATTGCATGAATTAAAAACAGTATATCAATTATAATCGCAATTATAACATCATATACACTGTATTTATTAACTTAATTAAATTTTAAAAAATGATATCTATTCTACTAAGATATCATCATATTCTCCAGCATCTACAGCTTTTTGTGCTTCTCTTGGGTCTTTACCATCAACAGATAATCCCATACTTACACAGGTTCCCATAACTTCTTTAATACCTGCTTTGTAATCATTTGCAAGTAATGAATCGAATTTCATTCTAGTAATTTTTAAAGCAGTTTCAATAGGTAAGTCATTTACAATGTCTAAACCTGGTTCGTGAGAAGCTTTTTCGATGCCTAATTCTTCCATGATAAGTGCAGTTGTTGGTGGAGTACCTATTTCGATTTCGAAATCTTTAGTATCTCTATCAATGGTAACTTTTACAGGTACTTTCATTCCTGCAAAGTCAGCGCTTTTTTTGTTGATTTCTTCAACAACTTGCATCATGTTAATACCGAAAGGTCCTAAAGCAGGTCCTAATGGTGGTCCTGGAGTAGCGGTTCCACCTTCGATAAGAACTTCGACTGTATCTTTAGCCATCAGTCAGCCTCCTTTTGAATTATTCTAATTTGATCAGCTTTAACAGTAACCGGAATTCTTCACGTGATTCATCAATACGAACCACTTTCGCCCTTTCACCTTTGAACGGTCCAGAAATAAGCTCAACAATACTTCCTTTTTGAATTGAGGAAATAATTGGCTCTGGTTTCAAGAATCTTTTTACTTCTTCGAAAGTAATGCCAACACTACCTTCTACAACCCCTCTTAAATGTTGTACTTTTAAGTCAGGATTTCTAAGATCTATTTTTGTTGAGGATTCAACTAAAATATACCCTTTTAAAGATTCTGGAACAAGAATTGATGAAATGCCTATGCCGTCAATGGTTCTAGCCTTACGAGCGAGTAACCTGGCAACATTCCTTTCTTGACCTGCAGAGGTTTTAAGAGCATATATGGAACTATTAGTATCTTCCATGAAAAATTCACCTATTTTTACTAGTTAATAAAATCATACATTAAGTTAAAAGTTATTTGAAGCCTGCAACATTAATTGCAGATTCTTAGGTAATTCACAAAATTGTGAAAATTGACTAAGCTATCCCCCAGCTTCCCTAGGTTCTAATAATATCAATAGCTTATAGATTTTACTTAAACAGTGAAAATCTAAAACAAGATAAAATTATTACAAAATTTTATTATAATTAACTTGGATTAAAAGAGATGATTAATAGGTTTATAATCCTATTAATGAACCGAGTAAAACTATAACAAAACCAATTACACCAATAATAACTACGCCTATTGCGGAAACTTTAGCAAGTTCCCTGTATTCTTGTGCATCTGGTTTTCTAGATACTTTTAATACTCTTTTACTGTCTTTAACAAATTTATCAATACGTTCTTGTACATTCATTTTAAATACCCAAAATTAAAAAAACTATGAAGTCATAGTTTAATGAATTATAATAAAATAATAGTAATAAAATAATTTATAATTTAAACATTAATAAATGTTTGCATTTTTCAAAAAAAATAATAAGATAGAATTAGAAAATTCCATCAATAAAATCGTCTAGTTGATCATTAGCTGCTTCTGATTGTGGAGCATCATTAGCATATTCGATATCTGGTTCATTGTCAGATTCATAATCAGATTTAATGCCTGAAACAACCACAGTGGTCCTAACAGTATTTTGAAGACTTTCATCAATTTGAGTACCCCAAATAATGTTAGCTTCAGGATCCAATTTGTCAGCAACAACTTGGACAATTTTTTCAGCCTCATGTAAAGTTAAGTCAGAACTACCTGAAATGTTAACTAATGCACCAGTAGCATTTGAAATATCAATATCGAGTAATGGGCTGCTTAATGCTTCATGTACAGATTCCAATGCTCTGTCGCCGGAATCAGATTCACCCATACCAATCATAGCCATTCCAGAGCCACTCATGATACTTCTAATATCTGCGAAGTCTAAACTTACAAGACCTCTTTTAGTGATTAATTCAGTAATTCCTTTAACTGCCCTTCCTAAAATTTCATCAGAAACCATGAAAGCTTTATTTAAAGGTAAGTTTGGTGCAACTTCTAATAATTTATCATTAGGAATAATTATAACGGTATCTGCAGATTCTTGGAGTTTTTCTAAACCCTGTTCTGCATTTTCCCTTCTTTTAATTCCTTCAGCAGAAAATGGTAATGTTGCAACAGCAACAGTTAATGCGCCTAATTTTTTAGCTAATTTTGAAATAATTGGAGCTGAACCAGTACCAGTTCCTCCACCAAGACCGCAGGTGACAAATACCATGTCTGCACCTACTAATTCTTCTCTGATTTCGTCTTCGCTTTCTTCAGCACATTCTTCACCTACAGATGGTTCTCCACCTGCACCCAATCCTTTTGAAGTTTGTCTACCTAATAATATTTTTTTACTAGAT
>ONUN01000215.1 GCA_900320955.1 uncultured Methanobrevibacter sp.
TACTGTTGCTACATTAATCGTAAACGATCCAGGAGATTCTACTATATTAGACGATTTGAGGTAGATTTAAGTGTCTATTAAATTTAGTGCAAATGAAATTAGATACATAGCTCTTTTCGAAAATATGACTGGAGCAATGGTTAAAGATTGCATTATCGATGATGAACATGGAAAAGTTACTTTCGTTGTAAAGAATGGTGACATGGGACTTGCTATTGGTAAAAAAGGAAGTTCTGTATCTAAAGTTCAAAGGGCAGTAGATAAAGGTGTAGAAATCATTGAATTAGATGATGATCCTATACAATTCATTAAAAATCTTTTATCTCCTGCTAAAGTACAATCTGTTAAAGTAAGTCAAAAGCAGTCAGGCCAAAAAATAGCTACTGTCACAGCAGATAATACTAACAAACGTATTGCTATCGGTAAAAACGGAATCAATATTGAAAGAGCTAAATTATTAGCAAATAGACAACATAATATTGACAATATTATTTTAAAATAGCTTTCGAGCTATTTTATTATAATTTATTTTTTTTGAAAAATACTATTTTTTATTTATATTATATAACAAATACATACCTTTATAAAGGTTGAAATATATATTTTATCATAAGATATCTGTACTGTTTTATAACATGACTATGTGTGCTTTTTGTCATTGTTTTTAATAATTATTTCAAGATATCTTCTTTTAGATAACTTATTTCAAGATATCTTCTTTTAGATAACTTATTTATCTAAATTAATTATTATTACTGATTGTATCTCAGAATTTAGATTGTACTATATAGATTATAGTATAAATCGCAGCGGTGGATTCTTAGATACGCTTTTAACAAAAAGATTAGAGGAATAAAATATGCCAGGACTTTTTGCTGCAAAAAAACTTAAAAAAAATAGACAAAATTTTAAGTGGAAAGACGTGGATTACAAAAGGAGAGCTTTAAGATTAGACGTTAAAGCAGACCCTCTCGAAGGAGCTCCTCAAGCAAGAGGAATTGTAATCGAAAAAGTAGGGATAGAAGCAAAACAACCTAACTCTGCTATCCGTAAATGTGTTCGTGTTCAATTAATCAAAAACGGTAAACAATTAACTGCTTTCGCACCAGGTGACGGAGCTATCGGATTTATCGATGAACACGATGAAGTGATGATTGAAGGAATCGGTGGACCATCCGGAAGATCCATGGGAGATATTCCTGGGGTTCGTTGGAAAGTTTCCAAAGTTAACAACGTAGCTTTATCTGAAATGGTAAGTGGAAAAATAGAAAAACCTGTAAGATAAGGAGTTATATTTATGCACATACTTCTGGTAGACACGTAAAAAGACAATTCGCAAAATCTAAAGTATCAATTGTTGAAAGATTAATGAACAAAGTAATGAGAACCCATCTCAACTCTGGTAAAAAGAACAAAGCTTACAACATCGTAAGTGATGCATTAGACATTATTAATAAAAGAACTAAAAAGAATCCTGTTCAAGTTTTAGTTACTGCAGTTGAAAACACTGCACCTCGTGAAGAAACTACTCGTATTAAATACGGTGGTATTGGATACCAAGTAGCTGTAGATATCTCACCACAAAGAAGAGTAGACCTTTCATTAGGATTCTTGACCAGAGGTACTTTACAATCTTCATTCAAAAACAGAAAATCTGTTGCTGAATGTTTAGCTGATGAATTAATTCTTGCTTCTGAAGAAGATTCAAGAAGGAAAGAAAGAGTTGCTAAAGCAGCGCACTAATCATAATGCTTATATATAGGTGGTTATTTTGAGTAGAAGAGACAAAATGATTGCAAAAATCAAAGAATTGATGTATGAACCTGAACAAATCAGAAATATAGGTATTTGTGCTCACATTGATCACGGTAAAACTACCTTATCTGATAACTTACTTGCAGGTGCAGGAATGATTTCCGAAGAACTTGCTGGTGACCAAAGATTCTTAGATTTTGATGAACAAGAACAAGCACGTGGTATTACTATTGATGCAGCTAACGTATCCATGGTACACGATTACAAAGATAGTGAATACTTAATCAACTTAATCGATACTCCAGGTCACGTTGACTTCGGTGGAGACGTTACTCGTGCTATGAGAGCTGTAGATGGTGCAGTAGTAGTAGTTTGTGCTGTAGAAGGAATCATGCCTCAAACTGAGACTGTTTTCAGACAAGCATTAAAAGAAAATGTTAAACCTGTTTTATTCATTAACAAAGTTGACAGATTAATCAACGAGTTAAAATTAGAACCTGAAGAGTTACAAAACAGATTCTTGAAAATCTTCATGGAAGCTAATAAGTTAATCAAAAACATGGCTCCTGAAGAAAAACAAGAAGAATGGAAATTAGATTTCACTGATGGTAGTGTAGCTTTCGGTTCAGCATACCACAATTGGGCTATTAATGTACCAACTATGCAAGAAACTGGAATTAACTTCAAAGACATCATAGATTATTGTAATGCTGAAAATGAAAAAGAATTAGCTCAAAAAGTACCTTTATCTGATGTATTATTAGGTATGGTAGTAGAACACTTGCCTTCCCCTAAAGAAGCTCAAGTATACAGAGTACCTAACATATGGGATGGAGACATCGACTCTCCTGCAGGTAAATGTATGGTTGAAACCGCACCTGAAGGACCTTTAGCAGTAATGGTTACCAACGTATCTGTAGATAAACACGCTGGTGAAATCGCTACTGGTAGGGTATACGGTGGATCAATCGAAAAAGGTACAGAAGTATATCTCGTTGGTTCTCACGGTAAATCCAGAGTACAACAAGTAGGTGTATACTTCGGTCCTGAAAGAGTTAACACTGATAAGGTACCTGCAGGTAACATTGTATATGTTGCTGGTGCAAAAGGTGCTATCGCAGGGGAAACTCTCTGTTCACCTGAAGACAAAATCAAAGAGTTCGAAGGTTTAGAACACATTTCAGAACCTGTAGTTACTGTTGCTGTAGAAGCTAAAAATACTAAAGATTTACCAAAATTGATTGAAGTATTAAGACAAACTGGTAAAGAAGACCCTACCGTTAAAATCGATATTAACGAAGAAACCGGTGAACACTTAGTATCCGGTATGGGTGAGCTTCACTTGGAAGTTATTGGTTACAGAATTAAAGATAAAGGTGTAGACATTACCACATCCGAACCAATCGTTGTATACAGAGAAACTGTTAAAAAACTTTCTCCACAAGTTGAAGGTAAATCTCCAAACAAACACAACAGATTCTACATTACTGTTGAACCTATTGAACCAAGCCTTTACGATGCAATCGCTGACGGTGACATCAAAGAAGGTAGAGTTAAAGGTAAAGAATCAGCTAACGACTTCATGGAAGCTGGATTAGATAAAGAAGAAGCTAGAAGAGTATGGGCTGTTCACAACAGAAGCATTTTCCTTAACATGACTCGTGGTATTCAATACTTGGACGAAGTTAAAGAATTATTACTCGAAGGATTTGAATCCACTTTAGAAAGTGGTCCTTTAGGTGAAGAAATCTCCATGGGATTAAAATTCAAACTCCACGATGCAAAACTTCACGAAGACGCAGTTCACAGAGGACCTGCACAAGTATTGAACCTATGCAAAAAGTAGTTATTGATACTCCTAACGATTACATGGGTGCATGTACTCGTGAGATTCAAAACAGAAGAGGTCAAATTGTCAACATGGGTCAAGAGACCGGTGACATGGCTAGAATTGAATCCAAAGTACCTGTAGCTGAAATGTTCGGTTTCGCTGGAGACATCAGATCTGCTGCTGAAGGTAGATGTTTATGGTCTACTGAAATCGCAGGATTTGAACCACTCCCACGTGAGATGCAAAATCAAATCGTAAGAGAAATCAGACAAAGAAAAGGATTATCTGCTGAACCTTTCCCTCCAAGTCATTACTTAGGAGATTTATAAATTTAAAATTTAAAAATTATATTTTTAATTTTTTTAATTTTTTTATTAAAAATCATGAAAAAAACATTATCTTTTTATATGTTGAAGGATAAAGTTTATTTAAGCTATCATTTAAGCTTATAAATATATGTTGATAATATTACAAAGAGGTTATTATTATGGCAAAAGAAAAAGAACATCTTAACTTAGCATTTATTGGACACGTTGACCACGGAAAATCCACTTTAGTTGGACACTTATTATTAAAAGCTGGTGCA
>ONUN01000214.1 GCA_900320955.1 uncultured Methanobrevibacter sp.
TGTTTTGGAAATAGGAACCGGGATAGGTACACTAACAATTGAACTTGCAAAAAAAGCCAAAAAGGTAATTGCAATTGAGCAAGATGAAAACATCTGCAAAATTCTAACCAAACGACTTAAAGATGAAAAAATAGATAATGTAGAGCTAATTAATGATGATGCGCTAAAAGTTGACTTTCCAAAATTCAACAAGATCATTTCAAATCTACCTTATCAAATATCCTCACCCATCACATTCAAATTTTTAAACTATGACTTTGACCTAGCCATTTTAATGTATCAAAAGGAATTTGCCGACCGCATGAACGGAGAAGTGGGAAGCAAAAACTATTCCAGACTTTCTGCAATGCTATATTTCAAGTGTGATGTCGAAACTCTGACAAATGTCAGTGCAGAAAGCTTCATTCCAAAACCAAAAATTGACTCGACTGTCGTCAAGCTGACTCCAAAAGAAAACAGAATAGCTGATGATGACTTTAAAATATACTCTAATTTTACAAAAGCACTGTTCCAGCACAGAAACAAGAAAATCAAAAATGCACTGATTGATTCAAGACACATAATAAACAATATCGACAAAAAGATTCTCAAAAAAAGATTGAATGCAATTGAGGATGATGAACTTAATGAATATCTCTCAAAAAGGGTTGTTGAGCTGACACCGGAAGAGATACTGTTTTTATCAAAAAAATTGAATCCTGTTTTTAACGAGTGATGTTATGCCAGACTTTATTATAAATACTGATGACAATGTTTATGTTCCGGCAGAAGACAGCTATCTTCTGGCAGACAATCTGGAAATCAAAGAAGGCCAAAGCGTTTTGGAAATAGGAACAGGTTCCGGAATCGTTGCGATGTACGCTTCAAGACTGACCGATGACATCACAGTAACAGATATCAATTTCGATGCCTGTGAGCTTGCCCGAAGGAACTTTGCCGAAAACGGAATTGAAAACATTGAAATTCTTTGGGGAAATCTCTTTGAAGTTGTGGAAAACAGAAAGTTTGATGTAATTCTATTCAATACTCCATATCTACCTACCGAAGATGATGAAGTTTTAGACAATACAATAAATTATGCCTTCGACGGTGGATTAAATGGAAGAAAAGTCATTGACTTATTTTTAAATGAAGTGAAAAATCATTTAAATGATGGTGGAATTGTCCAGATGATACAGTCTTCACTTTCAGGCAATGATGAAACGCTCGCAAAATTGGATGAGTTAGGTTTTATAGCAGAAATTGCTGCATCAGAGCATTTCTTTTTTGAAGATATTACATTAATTAATGCATACAAAGTATAATACAGGTGAAAAAATGGAAGAATGGAAAAAATCAATTTATGTAGGAGCTATATTAATAGCTTTAGGAGCAATATTTGCAATAATCAGAAAAGAAATTTCAATATGGACAATACTAATTTTCATAATTGCAATTGCAGATATTGCAATGGGATTATATCGTAAAAAAAGAAATATTTAGGAGAATTAGAATTCTCCATCAAAGACCAGTTCAGCCGGACCATTCATGAATGCTCCGAGCTCATCGTCTTTTTCATAAATATTGAATCTTAAGTCTCCACCAGGCAAATGAAGCAAGACGTCTTCATCAAATAAGCCCAATTTGAAACCGGAAATAGCAGTGGAAGTCGCACCTGTACCGCATGCAAGGGTAACTCCTGCGCCTCTTTCCCAAGTAATCATTTTACCTTCATTTTTGGAAATGACTTCAACAAAGTGTACATTGATCTTTTCAGGGAAAACTTCATGTGCTTCAATGGCAGGACCGTATTTGTTGATGTCAATGTCATCCACATTATCAACAAAGATTATTGCGTGAGGATTTCCAACGCTTATTGCAGTAACATTGAATGTAGTGTCAACAACTTCAAGTTCACCGTCTAAAAATTCGTCCACATCAGCAGTCATTGGAATTTCAGGAGTTTTAAAGGTAGATAAACCCATATCAACTTTAAATAATGCAGGTTCATCATTTTCCAATGTAATTTCTATA
>ONUN01000213.1 GCA_900320955.1 uncultured Methanobrevibacter sp.
TTTGGGCTTGTAGCCTAGTCTGGAAGGGCGTAAGACTCCTAATCTTAAGATCGAGGGTTCAAATCCCTCCAAGTCCGTTTTAAAAATTATCTAAAGTAACTAATTTTTTCGTTTTATTCTCATTAACCTGATTATCAAAAAGAATTTCACCGTATTTGCCGCCACCACCCGGAACAACATTAATTGAATTGTTTCTAAAGGATTCAATGATATTTGCAACATCAGAATCAATTTTTTTAATTTCATCCAATGAGACATTAATTAATACATCAATTTCACTTCCAAAAACATCAATAAGCTTTTGCCACCTATTTTGAACCGTTTTTGTGGTAACTCCCTTATCCAAAAGCGTTGCTATCAACTCTGCAAGAGGCATTAAATGAACATATTTTGGCCTGAAATCAGGATGTTTCGGTTCATCATAATCAGCGATTTCAGATATTCTAAAATCAACACCTTTCTTTATCCTTCCTCCGCAATCACATTTCATTTTATTTTCCTTGGCAACTTCAGGATCTATTATTTTAAAGCATCTTGTACATGCTGTCATATGATATTTTCCAAGATTTGGCACTAGGCCATAGTTTGCCTTAATCTTATTGTGCTTTATTGAATTTTTTATTGAAGAAAATGAAATATCATCAAGCTCCAATGTATTAAATTCCCTGCCCAATCTATGAGGCCATGGAGAATGGGCATCGGAATTGCTTAAAAATGGAAAATCCTTAAGTTCACTAATCCGATCAGCCATGAACGTATCTGCAGACAAACCCAATTCAACAAAATCTGGCCTTTTTTCATAACAATCAAAAATACTATCATATGACTTATACATCCCAGTCCATGGAGTAAATGCATGTGCTGGACCAATCAAACAGTCATATTCCTTAACCATTTCCAAAAGTTCAGCTCCACTATATCCTGTTCTGGGTCTGCCATCAGTATTCTTATTTTTGGATACCAACTTTTCAGACAGTTCCCTTGCAATTTCAATGTTTGGAATGATGATTAAATGATGGATTCTGCTCTTTCCTTCAACTTCACAGGTCAAAACAAAATCAGTTCCATCAGCAGTATAGATGCCGTCTCCCGAATAGGTAGTGCTTTCTTCAATTATATTCAACCAACCCGGATGAAATGCATCACCGGTTCCTAAAAGCTGAAGCCCCTTTAATTTAGATTTTGGAGCCATATTTTTTATTAACATGTCTTTTGATGATGCTGATGAAAAACAGCTGTGAACATGAAAATCTGCATTTACTAACATGTTTAAAAATTATTATTCATATTATATTAACTTATTCAATATGCTTTTAACATCTTCAATTGGATATTTGTCCTTTTTTACTTCAAAATCAACAGTCAGCCCATCTTCATTAACGGAAGCTGAAGAATGGTTTAAGTCTTTTAAAAATGAATTGGTCTTATTAATTAAATCAATTAACTGCTTTTGATTTGTCGGATATGCAAGTTTTAATGTTGGAATGTTCAAATCCTCTATCATCTTGACAGTGAGACTGTGGGCATTATTGCAGGCGTTTCCTCCAAACAATATCAAATCATTTAAAGCATTATACATTTTAATGTAATTTTTAGGCCTTTTTCCAATAATGATGGCTGCATCAGCATCATTCAAAACCCTGGATAATAAAAAAAGCCTTCCCCTTATTCCGGAAGGGATTTCACTTGAAGAATAAGTAAGCAATAAGTTGTCATAAGTTAAATTACCCTCACAAATATCCATATTATCATATTTGGAAAAATCTGAGGGAGACAAATAAGTATGTCCATTCTTTTCAATCAATGGAATAACAATCATTGCCGCATCGGGCACAACAATAATGTTCATAATATAAAAAAAAGTTAAAAAATGATATATTGATTATCCAATATATCTTAGGTCATCTGCAGTTCCGGCATTTGCCTTATTAATTAAATCTTGTTCCATTTGTTGAGCTTTAGCAATCATTTGTCTGGTTTCTTCAGCTCTTTCTTCCAATTTATCAACATTGATTTCAAAATTAAGTAAA
>ONUN01000212.1 GCA_900320955.1 uncultured Methanobrevibacter sp.
TTTTGATGACTGCTCAACATTGATGCCGCCAAAACCTGTTGTGTCAATCACGACATCTCCGGAATAGATCAAATCAAGATTTGAAGAAAAATCAACGCTATTTTTGAGCTTTCCTCCCACATCTGTATAAAGCAAGCCTTCCAAATGAGGATAGATATCAATCAATAATATGTTTTCATATTTTTCGCTTAATTTTTTAACAATTCCTACGCCTGTAAAATATGTCCCAATAACAATTATTTTTGTATCTGCGCAAAGATTCAAACTTTCAATATAGCTGAAAACAGCTTCAGACTTTTTTGAAATGATTTCATTAAAGATATCAATTAATTTGGTTTCAGATTTGATTGTAAGTACTTCAGATGTAATTCCAGTATCGATATCCATGTTTTAACCTTCAATTTTTTTAAAACCGATTTTTTCAAGAGCTTCAGATGCCTCTTCATAAACTGCTTCTTCTATTGTTTTTTTATGAATCACGTGTGATGGGGAGGTTCCGGCAGTTAGTATTCTTCCCTTGTTGTCTATAAAAATAAGCAGTGATCCGGAACCCGGAATTCCCAGGCGGCCTCTGGCTATTATCAAATCGGCATCACTTTGGTCTAGTGCCATATATGCCTTTGCCAGGGCAGGAATTCTGCTGGTGTCAGCGGTATTTGTGTCAATCTGAAGCATTTCAGCTTGAGGCAACCCGTACTCGCTTAAAACCCTATTTAAAACTTCAACCTTTATTCCGTTTTTATTAGGAATGCATATCTTTTCAGCATTTTTCATGTAATCCTGAATTTCTTTGATTTCATCAAGAGTATCTAAAAAAAGTGATTAAATAGTTTGAGGTATTAAATCCAGTTTTTCAATGACATTGACGACTTCATTATAATTTCCATATTCCGGAGAGCCTACCCCTTTAACTTCGTGAGGGTAATTGTCGGCTATTACGGTTGCCAGGTTATTTGCACCTGCCTTGAGTGAAAATTCCACATTTTTAGGACCGACGGTCGGTGTCGGCATTGTAATTGTGATTTCAGGATACATTATTCTGGTGATTGCAACCATTTTCAGCTGCTCTTTCAATGGGAATGCAGGATGATTTTCCATTGGTGTGCCTTCATATGGGTTGAATCCCATTATTGGAATTTCTTCCAAGGTTTTGAAGTTGGATAAGTAACGCAGGTGTTTTATTCTGTCTTCCTTAGTTTCACCAAGACCTAAAAGCAGTCCTGAAGACAATCCCACACCCGCTTCGCTTACTCTTTTGCAGGTTAATATTCTTTGATCCAGTGAGTCTCCAGGTTTTCTTTGATAGAATACGTCCTCATTAATGGTTTCCAGGTTGCAGCAGATTGTATCTGCACCAAGTTCAGCCAATTCCTGTACGGACTTTTCAGTCAAATCCCCACCGACATTTACAAGAATCTCCAAATCTGATTGTCCTTTTACTATTCTGCATGCATTAACTGCTTGCTTTCCTTTGTATCCGTATCCTCCAGAACAGCTTACGCGGGGAATGTGTGCCTGTTGAATGGATTTTACAGCTTTCAGTATTTCATCATTGGATTTATAAAATGCGTTATAGTATCCTTTTTCGGAAGTCTCTTCTGCAAATCCACAATACTCACATCTAGGTTGGATTTGGCATTTGTTGGTAAGATGGACGGTGGATGTTAATTTGATTACTTTTGATTGATTGTCTCTTATATCGCAAGCTATCTTGAACAACTTTTCCAAATCCTCATCGTTCTCGATGTCCAACAATTCTAAAAATTCCTCATCGCTTAATTCTTGTCCTTGTTTTGCTTTATTTAAGATTTCATCAATCAATTTAACACCCAATTTTAATTTTTTTATCTTTAATAATCATTAACTTATTTTTTAATGGCTATTTTTCACAGCAATTAAAAAATAAGTTAAAGAATTGTTGATAAGAATCAACAATTATAACTTATTTGCATTTATTTGTCTTTACCTAAGTAATCGAGTACGGTAGGTACGATTTCTGCTAAGGAACCGAAGTTCATTGAGTCAGCAGTACCTAATAATGCAGCTGGGTTTAAAGCATCGTCCATTTTGTCGATACCTTCTCTCTGTAAGCTAAAATACCTGCGTAGGTAATAGCAGTTACTGCGGAACACATGTCACATACAGGACCAACCATGTTTGCTGGTAATGTGAATGCAGATCCTCTTGCTTTTTGACCTAATTCCATTAAGGTGTCAATGGAAGCTTGGTCAGCGAAACCTTCAGCAATGTATACTTGTCCTTTCATTTCAGGTACAGCACCTGGGTGGTAGGAAGCTACGTTTACGTTGGTTCCTAAGTCTTCGAAGATTTTGTTTAATCCGGTTGTTGGGATGGTACATGCGTGAGTTACAATTGCACCTTCTTTGATGTCATCTGCGAAGTTTTTGATGATGTCAGGTTGCATACCGCCTTCTGGTAACCAGGTCATTACCCAGTCAGCGTCAGCTACAGCTTCAGAGTCATCGTTAATACATTTCATTCCTAAATCTTCTGGGTGAGTAAAGTGAATAGCTCCTTTTGCTGGTTTTGGTACAGTTTCTGCTAATTCGTTAACTTTTGCTCTGATTGCAGGCATTACATCTTCTGGGTTTCCTGCTTTGTGTGCTGCAATTACTTCTGCGTAATCAAAATCATCTACTACAACGAAATCTCCATCAAATACAGGGTCGGATACGACTACTTCGTCTACACCTGCTAATTCTAATAATTCTGCACCCATTTCGATGGTTGAGTGAGTCATTGAAATGTTTTCTTTTCCGGTTGCTTCTGCAACTTCACAAGCTCTTGAGAAGTTGGTAATTCCACTTGCAGCGTGTGTTCTGTAACATCCTGCACCTAAAATTGCTACTTTCATTTTTTTTTGTCTCCTTATTTATTGAACTTTTATAATAGCTTGAACTATTCTAAAAGTTTTACTGCATGGATTCAATGAGCGAGACTCATTAAGTAATACAAATTATGGTAGTTTTATTCCATGCAGTAATAAGTTATATTTAAATAATAGTACTATTTAAAACTTGTTATTACTCTTTTTTTAGTATTATTTTTTTAGTATATATTTATTTCTAGTAATACTGGTATTACTATTTCTTTATTATTATATGCTTTTGTAATACTTTTTATTTTATTATATGAAGAATTTTAAATCTATTTTAGGTATGCCTAAATCGAAAGATATTTATTAAGGATTTCACTGAAAATATTATTAGATAAAGCAATTTTGGAGTAAAATTTCATGTATGACTTAATAAGAAAAGCGGTTTTTGATGATGAAGCCGCAATTCAAATTTCAAAAATGGACAAGGATGTGACATCAGTTGTTGATGCAATTTCAGAACTTTCCCTGGATGAGGCAATGAAATTGGGGATGCAGTTTAAAAGATTTCCATTAGGCTGTGACCTGACTGAAGTTGTTGCAGGAACATGTGCATCCGATTTGGAGATAATGGATTTGCTTGGCAACTGTCGCTTATCAGATATGATAGGTGCTCCAATTCATATCTGTGCATATGCATTTTCTGATATCGGAGAAAAATTCGGAATGACCGGTCTTGAAGTGATGCAAAAGGTCCATGAAATAGTTGACGTTCCTCTTGATTTGGATCACTTTGGAGAAAATGGTGCAATGAGGCTTCCGAAAAATATCAGTGGCTGTGGCGGTGAATGTTATAATAAGGGTCCCGCATTCACCGAATGTCCTAGAGAAAGGATTCACGAACGTTTGATTGATAAGGAAATGGAACAGAAAGATGATAAGGAGGAATGGATTAAGTTATCATCATCCGTTGCAGTAAACGTTACTTCTGAACAGACTGGAGACGGTCATGCAGCCCCTTTAAGGGAAGCTGAAGACATTGCACAGCTGGCCAAAAAATATGGCAGAGGTTTGGAATCCATAATGTTTGTTGGTGACGGTTATGATGAGGTCATAACAGGATTTGAAAAATCCATTGAAATCGGTGCAGATGTCATTGTGGTTGAAGGAGGTCCGTTCAACAGGTGTGAAAACACTACAGAAAGCTTTGCAAAAACAATTGCGGCTGCAAGGATATTGTCTCCTGGAAAAGTAGTGGCCACCAATGGAGCTTATGAACATGAGGTTCGTGCGGGGTTGCGTTCAGGCTTGAACATGGTTATTACAGGTTTTCCAAAAAATCATCACGGATACATGTGCGGCTATGAGCCCGGAACTGCCAGAAGAGGAAAATTCGGACTTCCAAGGATTATCCAAATAATCAATGAGGAATTTCCAAACAGGGGGCTTCCGGTTCAAAAGCATGATTTGCTGTCATTAGCTACTGCAGTTAAAATCGCAGGTCCGGATTATGTATATCCAAGAAAAATAGGTTCATATCATGTTGGCGATGCGCATTGGGCAACATTGGTCAATTCAAGGATGTATCAGAATATTGAACTAAAGCATACTCTGGAAGATATTGTTAATCTGGCTGAAGGAAATACTATTGCGCTTCACGGCGGAAGATTCATATCCTGGGTGATTGCCAATGAACTTGATAGGCATGTTGATGAAATTATAATTTCCGATGTTGACGAATGGGTATTGAAAAACACCGTTGATAATCTGCAGGACGCATTGAATGCAACTGTCATTTCCGAAAAAGACGATAGGGTTGCGGCTAAAGATGCAGACTTTTCAATTGCTTCATCAACAATGATTCCAGTTAAGGAAAACGTTCTCAAAAAAGTGCCAAACGCTTTAACTATTGTTTAGCTCATTTTGGCATTTTCTTCTATTTTCATTATTTTTTGTAATAATTATTTTTTATT
>ONUN01000211.1 GCA_900320955.1 uncultured Methanobrevibacter sp.
AATATCCTCTTTACTTCTTGGAGAAATAGCAGCTACTTTGATAATGTTATTTTCACTGTCCAAATCAACAGACAAAGTACCAGGAGTCAAAGATATACTGTTAGCCAATATTGTTTGAGAAACAGGCCTTTCCAAGACAGTTTCAATATCGACAACAACAGGATCAATGTTTCTCCTTAAAACTGAATTAAAAGCAACGTCGAATGTTGCTTTAATCACTTCATAAATAAGAACTACGAAATAAGCAATTCCATAGCCAATTCTAGTCAAAAACATTAAACAAGCTCCATTTCATTATTATGATTAAAAGTCAAAAAAATTGACCATAAATAACATTAATATTTATCATGATTATTTATTATAAATGTATGCTTTTTCAAAAAATTACATGAAAATCTAAATTAATTATATGAATATATATTAAAAAAATAGATAAACGAATACAATCTTTTTAAAGAAAATATAACACCATCTAAAATTCAAATCATAAATTTATGAACAAAATATTTCATAGCAATAATTATATAATATTAAAAATAAATTTAGTCATACCTAAAAATGGTGTGAATATGGAATTAGTGGAAAAACTAGAACCCATTATAATATTTTCAGCAGTGATTATAGGATTAATGTTTTCCAACATACAAATTATTGCAGACAATACAAGCAGCCTAATCAACATATTTCTATGTTTAATGCTTTTCGGATTGTTTCTGGAAGTGCCCATATCCGAATTAAAAAACAGCTTTAAAAATATCAAGTTTACATCAACCAGTTTGATAATCAATTTCATATGGACACCACTATTCGGATATTTCCTCGGATCATTGTTTTTGAAAGGAAACGTTGACATATTAATCGGATTTTTCATGCTCATATTAACACCCTGCACAGACTGGTACTTGGTATTTACAAAAATGGCTAAAGGAGACCTGCCGTTAAGCCTGTCAATACTGCCGATTAATCTGGTGCTTCAGATTGTTTTGCTTCCAGTATATCTGATATTATTTTTTTCAAGCGGAAATTCCATGGATTATACGCAACTTATGTATTCACTCATTATAGTTATTGTAATTCCATTCACAGCGGCACAGATTATTAAATTCATATTAAACAATGAATTAAACGAAAAGGCAGCGAATTTATTCAGTTCACTTCAAATCTGGTTTTTGTCACTTGCTGTGTTTTGCATATTTGCATCACAGGGAGAACTGCTATTTGAAAATCTGGATTCAGTATTGACAATATTTGTTCCACTGATACTGTTTTTCATTGCAAATGCAATAATCGACTTGCTTGTATCTGAAAAAATTAACTTCAGCTATTCGGAATACGCAAGCTTGACAATGACAACATTAGCCAGAAATTCCCCATTGGCACTAGCAATTGCAATTAACTCATTTCCAGGACATGAACTGATATCAATTGCATTGGTCATCGGTCCTTTAATTGAACTGCCAGTACTTTATATCGTGTCAAAATTCTGCTTGTGGATTAAGGATTCAGGACTGTTTTTTGTTTGTAGATTCTAAAACATTGAAATATACTGTTCAAATAATTTAAACAAAATAGGCAAGCGATACATAATTGCAAAAATAACCAATATAAAAATTGAAATCAAACCAAAACGTTTATAAACCTTTTTCGAAGATAATGGAGCGAAAATCTTAATTCCTGCAGGTGTGAAAGAATCCAAGACAATGTGAGAAAATACTCCCAAAAATAATGCCAGCACTATTTCAATATAATTAAAATTAACATCTTTTATAAAAAATAAACTTAAAAAGAACACCGGCAAAAATACGAGCAACAACTTTTTATTTAAAAATAAAAAACTCAAAAGAGCTATCAAAACAGCAATAATCAGATAAGAATTATCCAAAATAGTAAATCCCAATACCAATTCATAACTCCAGATTATTATCAGCGAAACAGCAGAAGTCAACACCAAAGCCCCAAATATTGAATGTGTAAAACTTCTGTGTTCCGAAAAATAGAATGTTATCCCCAAGAATACAATAATCAATCCTACGAAATAAGGTAATTTAAGGATATAAAGTGAAATGAACACTATCAATCCTAAAATAATCAACTTATA
>ONUN01000210.1:0-1757 GCA_900320955.1 uncultured Methanobrevibacter sp.
AAAAGTTGGTAGCATAAAAAGAAGCTACGGATATTATAATTGATATAATATTTTTGTAAATGTGTAAGTCTATTAGTGATAGCTATATAAATGTAGGGTAATCTTTATATACTTTAGTTTATATAATTTATACTAATGTATAAAGATGAGCTATCTATATTTATTCCGAATTCATTTCTTTCTGAGTCTAAAGATCTCAAGATTCGTACCTATAAGGTGGGAGTTTTAGGTAGAGCTTTAGCGATTTTTCAAGCAGATAATGTTGTTATTTATAATGATGACAATGTTAAAAATGAAGATGGGGATAATGATGGAAGGTTTATTGCTGAAGTTTTGAGTTATATGAATACTCCTCAATATTTGAGGAAACAAGCATTTCCTATAAAGGCAGAACTGAAGCATGTTGGTATTCTTCCACCGCTTAGAACTCCGCATCATCCTGTTAATAGTCAGCCAGACGTGGGTGATTATAGACAAGGTTTCACTGTTAAGAGAAATAAGAAAGGAACTTTTGTTGATATAGGTATGGATAAACTTGCATTCTGTAAAGAGCAACTTTCAGTTAAAAAAATTTTTGACTTTAAGATTACTAAAATTGCTAAGAAAGAAGTAATAGTCACACCTGATAAACCAGATGACGTTTACTGGGGATATAATGTTATCTCCTCTAATAAGAGTCTTAAAAATAGCTTAAAATTAATTAAACCGAATCTTGTTATTGAAACTACAAGATATGGAGATTATATTGATTCTATTTTTGATGAATTAAAGCATAAAGTAGAAGAATGTAATAGTATTGCTATTTTATTTGGTGGCCCTTATTCTTCAATTCAAGAGGATGTTTCTGGTCAGAACTGGGATTTGTTGAAAATAAATACCATTCCAGATCAAGGGACTGAAACTGTTAGAACTGAAGAGGCAGTTGTCGCTACACTTTCTTTATTCAACTTTATGAGATTTTAATTCTCTTTATAAATTTATTAGTTTTACACGCTGATAGATAACTTGCTCAACTTTTTATACATTGATATTTTTAGGACTTGCCTAGAAATAAACTTAGCACAGAATGATTTATACATTGAATATATTCTTTATTGTGCTTCAATTGAATTAGACTCAATGGAATATATTGAAATTAATATTTATCTAGTTGTAATTATTTTTACAGCTATTTATTATTCGATGAGATTATATTCTGTATAATTTTGTCAAACTTTAAGAACAGTTATTTGTTTAGCTGTTCGCTTAAAAAATTAAAATGATTTAAAAAATAAAGGAAAAAATTATAATTAAGGAGGTTAAATTAAATGGTAAGACATCACCAGCCAAGAAAAGGGTCTGTTGCTTTTAGTCCAAGGAAAAGAGCAGCTAAAGAGACTCCTAGAGTAAAATCTTGGCCACAAATTGATGAACCAAAATTACTCGGCCTCGCAGGTTATAAAGTCGGTATGACTCACGCATTAGTCACTGATACTGATAAAAACTCTCCAACCAATGGTATGGAAGTTTTCACTCCAATCACTGTATTGGAAGTGCCTCCGGTCGTAGTAATGGGAATTAGAGCTTATGAAAAAACTTCTCGTGGTTTGAAAGTAATCACCGAAGTACTTGCAGATAATTTAGATGAAGAACTTTCAAGGAAAATTTCTCTTCCTAAAGAATACAATAAATCTGAAGCTATTGCAAAAATACAAGGTGCATTAGAAAACACAGAAGAAATTAGAGTCTTAGTACACACAAATCCAAAAGTAACTAGC
>ONUN01000210.1:1806-3922 GCA_900320955.1 uncultured Methanobrevibacter sp.
CGAAATCTTCAATGAAGGAGAATTTGTTGATGCAATTGCAACTACAAAAGGAAAAGGATTCCAAGGTGTAGTAAAAAGATGGGGAATTAGAATTCAATATGGTAAAGCTGTAAGGGCAGGTAAAGGTAGACACGTAGGTTCTATTGGTCCTTGGACACCAAGAAGAACAATGTGGACTGTAGCTCAAGCAGGTCAAATGGGTTACCATAAAAGAACTGAATTCAATAAAAGGATTTTAAAAATCGCATCAGCTGATGAAGTTGACCAAATCAACCCAGATGGTGGATTTGTAAAATACGGACTTGTCAAAAATGATTATGTTTTAGTAAAAGGATCCCTCCCAGGACCTTCCAAAAGATTAGTTATTTTAAGACAACCTATTAGACCTAATAATAAAGCTGAGGATATACCTCAAATAAACTATATAAGTACAAAATCTAAACAAGGGGTATAATCATGAAAGTTAACGTTTATTCTATTGAAGGGGAAGTAAAAGAAGAAATGGAACTTCCTGCTATTTTTGATGAAGTATACAGACCAGATTTAATCAAAAGAGCTGTACTTTCTGCACAATCTGCTAGAGTACAACCATGGGGTAATGACCCAATGGCTGGTAAAAGAACTTCCGCAAAAGGATGGGGTTCAGGTAGAGGTACCGCAAGAGTACCAAGGATTAAAAATGGTTCAAAAGCAGCTTTCGTACCAATGGCTATTGGTGGTAGACAAGCACATCCTACTAGAGCTGAAAAAAATCATCATGAAAAAATCAACATAAAAGAAAGAAGATTTGCTATCAGATCTGCTGTTGCAGCAACTACCAATAAAGAGATTGTTGAAAACAGAGGTCACAAAGTTGCAGATTTAGAACAAGTACCTATTATTGTTGAAGATGACCTTGAAGCTGTTAAAACTGCTAAACAATCTCGTGAAATCTTCGAAAAATTAGGCGTTTATGATGATGTTATTCGTGCTAAAGAAGGTAAAAGAATCAGAGCTGGTAGAGGAAAAACCAGAGGAAGAAAATACAAAAAAGTAAAAGGACCTCTTGTTGTTGTCGGTGAAGATAAAGGTATTTCCTTAGGTGCAAGAAACCATGCTGGTGTAGATGTCGTTGTGGTTGAAAACTTAAATGCTGAATTATTAGCACCAGGTACTCACCCAGGAAGACTCACTGTTTACACCAAATCAGCTGTTGAAAAGTTAGGAGGTTTATTCCAATAATTTGGAAAAATAGGTGATTATTATGGATTCATACTCAATTATTATTAAACCTCATGTTACTGAAAAAACCATGAACTTAATCGATTTAAACAATGAAATCACTTTTGTTGTTAATCGTAAAGCTAACAAAAGCCAAATCAAAAGGGCTTTTGAAGAGTTATATGAAGAAAAAGTTGCAAAAATTAATACTCATATTACTCCTAAAGGTATAAAAGTAGCATACATTAAACTTGTTGAAGAAGAAATGGCAGAAGAACTCGCTGTCAGAATGGGAGTATTCTAAGGAGGAATTATAATGGGAAAACGATTAATTCATCAAAGAAGAGGTAGAGGAACTCCTGCACACCGTGTTGCTTCTCACCGTTTTAAAGATAAAATCAGATACAGATCTTACGATGCTTTAGAAAAAGAAGGTAGTATCAAAGGTAAAGTCATTGATATCGTACATGACCCAGCAAGAACTGCTCCTATTGCAGAAGTAAAATTCGAAAATGGTGAAAAGAAATTTATCTTAGCACCTGAAACCATTCAAGTCGATGATGAAATTGAATGTGGTATTTCTGCACCAATCAAATTCGGTAATACATTACCACTTGCTGAAATTCCTGAAGGTACTCCAATTTATGACATCGAAAACACTCCTGGAGATGGAGGTCGTTTTGTAAGATCTTCTGGAACTTATGCTAATGTAGTTACTCACGATGCTAATCAAACTGTTGTTGAATTACCATCCGGGGAATTAAAATACTTAAATCCTAACTGCCGTGCTAGTATCGGTGTAGTAGCTGGTGGAGGAAGAAAAGATAAACCATTCCTTAAAGCTGGTAAAAAATGGCATGCTTATAAAGCTAAAGGTAAGAAATTCATGACTGTAAGAGGAGTAGCAATGAATGCT
>ONUN01000208.1 GCA_900320955.1 uncultured Methanobrevibacter sp.
GGTCTTTTACTGCCTTCCTCAATTTTAATTGATACAATTTCATTAGATAAATTTCCACGCATTAAAACACCGCAAAAAGAAATAAATTATTTTAATGCTTATATTTTTCAAAAAAATATTATATAAATTTTTGTAAAAAAAAAATTAAATGCTAATAAAAATATTATTAGCCATCTGTGTTGAGATAGTTACTTCATTTTCATCAATAAGTAAAAAATATTCATCGCTGTCAAATGGTTTGGTATATTCATACTTAACATTTGAGCCGATAGTAATTCCAAGATCTGCAATATCATCCAAAAGCTCAGAATCTCCACGTATAAATGAAACTTTACCTCCAGTAGGAGAATTTAATTCAGAAATACATAATAAATTAGATTGTCTGTAAACAATATCATCAAAGTCATTTAAGGAATAGCATTGTTGACAATTATCAAAATCAAAATTACATGAAGGAATTACATTATCATCAGGACATAAATCAGGATTTTGCAACATATTACATAATGCTCTTTCAGCCTCATCAGATAGTGTATGTTCCATTTCGCAAGCTTGTTCGTGAATATTTTCCTCTTTGACTTTTAAAACATCACTTAAAAATTTTTCTAAAATCCTATGTTTTCTTGTAATCTTTTGGGCAATTTCCATTCCATCATCGGTTAAAGTAGCCCCTTTATATGGAGTATATACAATATAACCAAGTTTTTCTAATTTTTTAAGCATTTGAGTTACACTACCGGGTGCAATATTCAATTCTTTTGAAAGTTGAGTAGTTGAAACCTGTTCCTTGTTACTTCCGTTACGATATAAAACTTCCAAATATTCCTCAATATTTTCACTGATTTTACCCTCAGCCATATGCGTCACCTTAAATTATGATGTTAGATTAATTTATATAACTAAGAGTATAAAAAAGTTTTGGTTTGCCTAAATTAATTGGAAAACATCTAAAAAAAGAGATAATAAAAAGTATATTTTTAAAATATTTAAACTTTATCAAAAAAATAAAAAAAAGGAAAAGTAAATAATTAGAATGGTAAGCTGGAGTAATATGCATGGTGTGAATATGAACCAGTATACCAATTATTTACTACACCAAGGATCAGCTACAACCCAAACATTATCAACCAATATTTGAGCCCATACGTGACCATAAGTACTACCACTGGAAAAGACACAGGTACCATGTTCGTATCTAGCAGGAATACCTGCAGCTCTTGCCAATGCAACTACCAAATGAGCTTGGTCAACACAATTACCATATCCACGACTTAATGTACCGGTAGCACTATAAGCAGTATCAGAATAGAAACGGTATGTAATTTGGTCTCTTACAAAGTTAAAGATAGCTGTCGCTTTTTCTTTAACAGAAGTCAAACCACTGGTTAAAGCAGCCGCCTTATTCTTAATCGCAGTAGCAGTTACTTGACAATTAGTAGTTGCCTTAAGATAAGGTGCTAAATTAGTAATAGTGTTTTTAACATTCATTCCACCAGCAGAAGTTGATGCTGATGAGGATGAAGATCCATATTTAATTACACAATAGTTAGGCATATAATTGTCATTGTTTTTATAGAAAGTTAATATACGTGAAAACGCATCTACCGCTTCAGAATAGATTATATTACCTGCAGTTGAAGAACAGTAATTAGGAGCTTGCTTATTATTTTTAATATAGTTTGCAAGATTTTTCGCAACAGTCAAATAATCTGACTTATATAATTCCTCTGAATATATATTATCTCCAGAAGGAGATTCAGGTTTTTCAACTCCATAAATACAAGTAATATCATTATTATTAGAACTTCCTAATTGATAAGTAGCCTGAGCCATCAAATAAAGGAATTCAGGAACTGTAAACTTATAACCTGCAGCAGTTACAGAAGATGGTATTTTACCATTTTTTTCATAATATGATTTCACAGTAGAAGCTCCTGTTAAAATATCAGCAATAGATATTGTTTTTGGAGCTGTAGAAGAACTGCTTGAAGAACTGCTAGAACTACTTGAAGAACTACTTGAACTGCTTGAAGAACTGCTAGAACTACTTGAAGAACTACTTGAAGAACTTTCAGAATATGTGCCACCTATATTTTTGAAATTCAAATTGTTACTTAAACCATACCTAAATAAGATTACACCTGCAGCACCACCTTTGATTGCATTTTTAGCATCAGTGGTAAGAGCAGACATACTCAATTCAGTAGTATCATCATCAGACACATATGATTGTAAACCAGACCAGACTTTAGCTCCTTCTGAATGTTGTACAAACCATTTTGTTGTTGTAGCAATCCAAGATGAAGATGCTTCATAATTTCCTTTATAAATCATTGGAATAATAACATCCAAATATTTAGTAAGGCCGGAAGTATCCTGACCATAGTAATACGCATTGTCAGTTGTTTCAGGCATTAATGCAGCAGAAACAATAAGGTTTTTATTCACCGCATGAATCTTACTGACTGCAGTTTTTACAAATTGGGTTATCGCAGCAGCACCGCCTGAAGTCTTATATGCAGTACCAGGATATCTCAAGTAATCGAAGTGGATTCCTGAAACTCCCTCAAGTTTTGCATAAGTTAAAGCTTCATTAATCTTTTGATTAAAGAATTCTGTATTTGGAGAACCGCTTTTAACTGGGTTAACCCAATCGCCTTCACCATCATTATCAAAGTCACCATAGAAAATTTGCATCCAAATATGAACCCTAATACCTAATTTATTAGCGCTGGCAATCCATGATTCGACAGCAGATTTACCGTGTTTTTCTAAAGCATAGTAATTTAAGAAAATATCTGTTGTACCCGCTTTTGATATAGTGTTTAAATCAACAGTTTTCATGTCTGAACCAAATACCCAATAACCATATCCATTTAAAGAAGAAGCAGATTTAGTTACTGAAACTTTTTTGCTTCCACTGGATGATTTATAAGCATTATCACCAGCAAATGAATAAGAGACAGTATAATTGCCTGCAGAAGTTATGCTAACATCAAAAGTAGCATAACCGTTTGAATCTGTTTTTGCTGAGTAAGTTTTAGAGTTTACAGTTAATTTAACAGTTTTACCAGATAAAGCTTTACCGCCATCATTAGCCAATAAAACTTTATATGTTTGAGAACCTGCATTGAAACTTGTTCCACTTTTCCAAGTTAAAGTAGAAGTAGACCTTTCCTTAACAGTAATTTCTGTAGAACCAGATTTAGCTTTAATCTTACCAATAGCCTTATT
>ONUN01000207.1 GCA_900320955.1 uncultured Methanobrevibacter sp.
CAAAATTTGAAGAATTTTTTTCAACTTCATACAAGGATGATGTTTTTGAAGTGCTTGAAAAATACCCTGATGAAAGGTCACTTAATGTAGATTATAATGTTTTAGAAATATTTGATCCAGACCTTGCAGATTTATTAATAGACAAACCTGAAGAGGTTATTCAAGCTGCCCAAATAGCGATTAAAAACATTGACCCCCTTGTAAAAGACGTTGATATCCACATTCGTTTTGAAAACCTTACCAACATCATTCCTTTAAAGACATTACTGAGTAAATATATTGGAACATTTGTTGCAGCCGACGGCATTGTAAGGAAAACCGACGAAATCAGACCTCGTATCGAAACTGGAGTATTTGAATGCAGAGGATGTATGAGATTACACGAAGTTGAACAGACTTCAAGCAATACAATTATAGAACCTTCACTCTGTAGTGAATGTGGTGGAAGATCTTTTAGATTGCTTCAAGAAGAATCAAAATACATAGATACACAAACCGCAAGAATGCAGGAACCTTTAGAAAACCTGTCTGGAGGAACCGAACCTAAGCAAATGCTGATGGTATTGGAAGATGATTTAGTAGATGAATTGAATCCAGGAGACAAAGTAAGAATAACTGGAACATTAAAGACATTTCGTGAAGAAAGAAGCGGTAAATTTAAAAATTATATTTATGTAAACCACATTGAACCATTAGAACAAGAATTTGAAGAACTGCAGCTTTCAGAAGAAGATGAAGAAAAAATTATCGAATTATCAAAAGACCCTCACATTTATGACAAGATTATCAAGTCTACAGCACCATCAATTAGAGGATATAGGGATGTAAAAGAAGCTATTGCATTGCAGTTATTTGGTGGGGCTGCAAAACAGCTTGAGGATGAAACCAAATTGAGAGGAGATATCCACATTCTCATTGTAGGGGATCCAGGTATTGGTAAATCTCAAATATTAAAATATGTTTCAAGACTTGCTCCAAGAAGTATTTATACAAGTGGTAAAGGTACTACCGGTGCAGGATTAACCGCAGCAGCAGTTAGAGACGAACTTGGAGGATGGTCCCTAGAAGCCGGTGCATTAGTACTTGGGGACCAAGGTAATGTATGTGTTGACGAATTGGATAAAATGAGGTCAGAAGACCGTTCAGCACTTCACGAAGCATTAGAACAACAAACCGTAAGTATTGCGAAAGCAGGAATAATGGCAACTTTAAATTCAAGATGTTCTGTTCTTGCTGCAGCTAACCCTAAATTTGGAAGATTTGACCAATATAAAGTGCTTGCAGAACAAATTGATTTGCCAGCACCAATTATATCTCGTTTCGATTTAATTTTTGTTATTGAAGATAAACCAAGCAGAGAAGGGGATTCAAAATTAGCAGAACACATTTTGAAAATACACAAGGAAAATACAATTGATTATGAAATTGAACCTGAACTGCTTAGAAAATATATCGCATATGCTCGTAAAACCGTTAATCCTTCCTTAACTGAAGAAGCTAACGAAGTTTTAAGAGAATTTTATGTTAATACAAGAAACAGCAACCCAGAAGAACAGGGGGCTGTTCCAATTACTGCAAGACAACTGGAAGCAATCATTCGTTTGGCCGAAGCCAGCGCTAAAATTAAGCTTAAGGAAACAGTCGATAAGGAAGATGCTGAAAAAGCCGTGAGATTGCAAATGGCTTGTCTTAAAAAGGTAGGTGTTGATCCTGAAACCGGTGAAATGGATATTGAGATAATGGAAGGAAGAACACCTAAATCAGATAGGGACAAAATACAAAGAGTAACTGAAGAAATTGCCCTTCTTGAAGAGGAATATGCTGGAAATGCTCCATTGAATGTGTTAATATCCAATATGAATGAGAAATATGGAGTAAGCGAAGAAAAAGTAGAAAACATCGTTCGTAACTTACAACAAAAAGGAGTAATCTACGAACCAGACACAGGATATTATAGGAGAGCTTAACTCTCCAACTTTTTTTAATTTTTTATCGAAATACCAATTTTCTTAAAAATAACAATACATTAATAAAGGATTAAAATAAAATTTAATATATTATACTTATACTAATTTTCACGGAGAGATAATATGGATAAATACGAAGATTTATTAGAAAGAGCAATAGACCAATTACCTCCAGAAGTATTTGAACACAAAAGATTTAAAATTCCTAAAGCTTATTCAGATATCCAAGGTAATAGAACATTCATTAAAAACTTTAAAGAAACACTTATTGAAATTTTTAATGAGAGAATTAGGTACTGCTGGAAATATTGAAGGTCAAAGAGCAATATTACAAGGTAAATTTACTCATTACTTAATCAATGAAAGAATTGAAGATTACGTAGACAAATATGTTATTTGCCATGAATGTAACAGACCAGATACCCGAATTATCAGAGAAGGTAGAATATTCTTACTTAAATGTGCTGCATGCGGTGCAACAGCACCTTTAAAATCATTATAATTTTACCTTTTTTACTTATTTTTTATCGATATTATGTTTTGTGTAGAGTGCGGAAGTACTGAAAAAAAGATGGTTGGAAACATCTGTATAGACTGTTTTTTAAAAGATTTTCAGATGATTGAAATACCCGAACGTATCGAAGTTCAAATCTGCAGCCATTGTAACAGTAAACTCGAAGAAGGAAAATGGAGTGAAGAAAACATTCCAGAAGAAGAAATAATATACAGAGCGCTCGAACGCAATATACAAATCACCGATGAAGTTGAAAACGAAATAATCAACCTTGAAATTGACCAAATGAAGGGTACAATTGCAAGTTGTTATGTGGAAGTTGTGGGAGAAGTTTATGGCACTCAAATTGAAGAAACCCACGACACTGAAGTGAAAATATTAAAAACCGTTTGTCCAACTTGCAGCAAATTACAGGCAGGATATTACGAGTCAGTTATTCAATTCAGAGCAGACAACAGAGAAATAAAAAAAGAAGAATATGCAAAAGCTGATGAAGTTGTCGAGAGAACCTTAATCAAACAGAGTAAAAAAGACAAGCTTGCATACTGCCCACAAATTGCCAAACTAAAGGAAGGATACGATTACTATATAGGTTCATTGAAATCAGGCCGTAAGGTAGCTGAAGCGCTAATCGATGAATTTGGAGGAGTTGTGAAAGAATCCCCAAGACTCATCAGTGAGGACAAGTCAACAGGAAAAGGACTTTATAGAATTTGGATTTCAGTCAGGATTCCTGAAGCTGAAATTGATGATTTCATAGAATATGAAAATAAAATAATCCAAATAACCAGCGTTAGTAAAAACAGCTTTGTCGGAACCGATATCAAGACCAGCAAAAAGCATAATATCCCAATGAAAAATATGGATGACATTAAACTTGTTAAGAAATCAGAAGAAATTGAAACCACAACAGTAATCTCAAAATCTCCACAATTTATACAGATTTTAGATCCGATTGACTATTCTGCAGTTGATTTGGACATGAAAGAAGAATATGAAAAGTATAATGTTGGGGAAGAAGTGAAACTTATTAGAATTGATAGTTACGTTTATTTATTAAGTTAAGTGATAAAATGAATATTGAAGAAAAAATTCAGTTAATCGAAAATGGAACCTTAGAAGTTATAGACTCAGAAGAATTGAAAGAAGTTCTAAAAAAAGAACAACCTATAGCTTATACAGGTTATGAACCTTCAGGAAAAATCCATTTAGGACATGCGGTAACTGTACAAAAATTAAAACAATTGCAAAGTTTAGGTTTTAAAATTAAAATCCTTCTTGCAGATTATCATGCATTTTTAAATGGAAAAGGAACTGTTGAAGAAATTGCAGAAACTGCTGAATACAACAAA
>ONUN01000205.1 GCA_900320955.1 uncultured Methanobrevibacter sp.
TAGTGAAACCGAGTACACAAATTGTAATTTCATAGGTAATTCCGCTGGTAATCGAGGAGGTGCAATATTTTGCCATTGTACCGTGGAAAGTGAGCTCAAGGTTCATGATTGTACATTCATAGGCAATTCTGCCAAGGATGGGGGTGCAATATATGAAGAGACATCAATGTGTGCTTATAACATGAATTGTTATTTCATTAAGAATAAAGCTAGTTGTGATGGAGGTGCAGTTTATAATTCTGAGGTAGATAATGGTACTTTTATAAGCAATGTGGCAGGTTGTAATGGTAGTGCAATCTATAAGGGTACTTCTTTACTTTCTTACTTTGAAGATAATGATGTATATGAAACAACAATTTATAATTATGACCTTCATGTTGATGATGTTTCTAATATTAACCAGGGTGAAAAGTTAAAAGTCATTTTGGAGGATTCTGGTTTTGAGGCAATTGGATATGATATTGCAGTCGACGTTTATGAGATTACTGAATCAAAGGAGATATTGAAAGACACATATCATGTTTTAAGTGGAGATAGTTTCATAATTAAATATACTAATGGATTGTATAAGTTCAAGTGCTCTTTAAACAGATCTGGTGTTACATCTCATGACCGCGAAATAAAAGTTCATGGAAAGCTTTCTATTTGTGCTACCGATGGCGATATCTATGTCCCGTATATGGATGAGGATTGTTATACAATTACTTATAAAGATGGGTTTGGCAATCCTGTAAATGGCCTTGAGTTTTCTGCTGATATCAGAGGTAATAAAAATTATACTCAAAATTATACCACCGATGAAAACGGTCAAATTAAAATATACTTTAGCGAATTAAATCCAGACACTTATATGGCTGATATTTATCTTGTTGATACTGAAAAATATGAGGCAGATAATGTAACTCGTGAAGTTTACGTCAGTAAAGGGTTAATTAAAATGGATGCGACCACATTGGTAACAACTTATAATAGTGGTGAAGAATTTATAATCACTTTAAATAATATCCGAAACAATCCTATTGCTAATTTTTCAGTATCTATTGATTTTAAAGGCACCAAAAATTATACCACCGATGAAAACGGTCAGATTAATTTATCCCTCAGGGGTTTAAGTCCGGATACATATGATATTGAAGCCACTTTCAATGAAAATGATTTTTATGAAAATTCAACCGCATATGCTAAAGTCGTTATCAATAAGGACATTTCCAGTTTAACTGCAAATACATTAGTAACAGTTTATAATTCTAGTGATGAACTTGTAATAACTTTGAAAGACAGCAATAATAATCCTATTGCCAATGTTCCTGTGTCTGTTGATTTAGACGGCACCAAGAAACATACCACTGATGAAAACGGTCAAATTATAATATCTACCAAAGGATTAACTCCAAAAACATATAATGTGACTGCCACATTCAAAGGAAATGAAAATTATAAAGGATCAGATATTGCCACTGAAGTCATCATCAATAAAATTACTACCCAATTAAATGCTGATGCACTAACAAAAGACTATGTTATTGCAAAAGAATTTTTATTAGTTGTAAGAGATGAAAATGGTAATCCTATAGCCAATACTTCTGTTTCAATTGATTTAAATGGAATTAAAGCATATATTACCGATGATAACGGTCAAATTAAATCTTATATTTATGAGGATTTAATAACAATTACATTAACTGATGATTCCGGCAATCCATTAGAAAATGCAACATTATCCGTTGACCTGAACGGTGCAAAGAATTATAGAACTGATGAAAACGGTCAAATTAAAGTACCTACAGCAAGCTTTAAACCAGGCATTTATCCTGTTAACGTTTACTTTGGTGGAGATAAATACCATTATGAATCAAATACTACTGCAAAGTTAACTGTTAACAAATGCAGTAGTAACTTAACTGCAAATTCAGTTGAAACAACATATAATGAACCTAACGATTTAATTATAAACTTAAAAGACAATCTAGGCTACCCTATAATTGGTGCGCAGGTATGTGTTGATATAGATGGTGCTAAAAATTATACAACTGATAAAAACGGTCAAATCAACATCCCAACACACAAACTATCTCCAGACAATTATATTGCCAAAATCAGCTTTGGAGGAGACGAGTATTGTCTGGAATCCAGTGCGCAAACCTTTGTTGTTGTTGAAAAAGCAACTTCCAAATTAACTGCAAATTCAGTTGAAACAACTTACGGAGACAATAAAGACCTAGTCATTACACTAACTGATGGAGACAATCACCCTATA
>ONUN01000203.1 GCA_900320955.1 uncultured Methanobrevibacter sp.
AGCTTCTAAAGCACATTCCACATTTGAATCCACTCTAACTTTAACTACAGCATAACCCCAATTAGTCATTTTGGTAGCCAGTTCAATTTTATCCATTTCGGCTTCAATTAAACCTTGGATGTAGGTGTGGAGTGGAAGCAAAATAATTGCTACAAGCAATCCCATAATTGTAGTGGTTAATGCAATATAAATACCCTCAGCCATAGCTGCAGAGTCTGGATGAACACCTAATGATTTGAAAGTCATCCAAATACCTATAACAGTACCGATTAATCCTAAAAAAGGAGCCAATTCGATAAGAGTCTTTAGAGTATTTAAACCTTTAGTCATTTTAGCCACTTCAACAATGAAAATTTGTTCCATACTTTCTTCAACTTCAGTTTTATTTTTATATCCAATTTTTAAAGTTTCAGAAATAATTCTGGAAATAGGGTTTTTAAAACCATTTATTTGCTTTAAAGCTTCAACAGCACCGCCCCTTTCCATAGAAGCAGTTACAACACCAAATATTTCAGTAGTGTCAACTTTACTAATTTTTCTAAGATATGCGATTTTTCTAATAGCAATAATGAGACCATAAATACCAATGAAAAGAATTATATATGTGATAATTCCCCCTTGAGTAAAAATATCCATCATACCATCAAAAAATGGCGCAACATATTCTATAATCATATCCATCCTCTAATTATATCATATTGAATTTTATAAAAATAAATTTATTAATACATGTACTTAAATATTATTTAAAAAAATAGGAATTTATTTCATTTTTGAAACTGTTGCCCACGATTTCCTAACAAATTCGGGCATTTCATCATAAGTATAATTATTTAAAAATTTTTTAGTGGTTGGGTCTGATGGATATCCAGAACCAATTCCCCCGGTTTTGATATATTCTTTATTAATTTCTGCAATTTGAGCATCCCTTTCAGCTTTTGCAATAATGGACGCTGCACTTACTTCAATATATTTATCATCCGCTTTATGTTCAGCAATTACATTCACACCAGTGGATTCGCAAAGATTTTTCTGAAATCTTTCAGCCTTAACATCAACAGCATCAACAATAGCTTTTTCAGGATTTAAGCGGATAATTAAGTCCCTCATGGCGTTCTTTTCAATATCATTAAGATTAATTCCATCGGCTCTCATTTTATCAATTTCTGATGCTGAAATGACTACAATTTCATATTCAAACATCTTTTTCAGTTTTCTTGATAAAATTGTTCTTCTATTGGGGACTAATCTTTTCGAATCTTTTACTCCCATCCTTTCAAGAACTTTTTCCATCTTTTCGGGAACAATTACACCTGCAATAACCATAGGTCCCAAAACAGACCCACGACCAGCTTCATCAATGCCTAAAATATCCATAAAAATCATCAAAAAAAAAGTAAAAAAAAAGAAATAAATAATAATATTTATTTCATAGCCCTGAGACGAACTTCAGGTTCTAATGCTAGTGGTTCTGCAGCAACAATAGCAGTACCTTTAGCAACAACAGTCATTGGATCTTCAGAGATTTCAACAGGAATAGCAATTTCATCATAAATTCTTTCTTTTAATCCTCTGAGTCTGGAACTTCCACCAACTGCAACAGCATTATTGTAAACACCCATCATCAATTCTGGAGATAATCTTTCTAAGACTACATTTAATCCATCCACTATTTGTTGCATGAATGGTTCGACAGCATCAGCTACTAACATGGAATCAATAACAACTTTTTTAGGTCTGTTAGTTTCTAAAGATTTACCAATAACTTCGACACTTAAGTTTTCAAGTTGTTCGGAACAGTGAACCATACCAACTTCCATTTTTGCGGATTCTGCATCATGAATACCAATAGCTACATCATATTTTTCTGCGACGAGTTCTACAATTTTATTATCAACGTCATCTCCACCACATCTAACGGTTTCAATGTCATTAATACCACCAAGGGATATAATTACGATATCAGTTGATCCTGCACCAATATCAATAACCATAGTACCATTTGGTTCTGCGATAGGTAAACCTGCACCGATAGCTGCTGCTAATCCTTCACTAATTACTAAAATATTTTGAGCTCCAGCTTTTCTACCAATTTCTTCAGCAGCATTCTTTTCTACTTCAGATGCATCTCCAGGAATTCCAATAACAATTCTTCCAACACTTTCACCCTCATTAATACCAATCTGCATTGCTTTAATGAGTAACGCTTGTGCTTGAACAACATTTTCAATAACCCCTTTTTTCAAAGGTCTTACTGCAAGTATATCTTCAGGAGTTCTACCAAGCATTCTTTTAGCTTCTTCCCCTACAGCTAACACTTCAGATGGATCATCT
>ONUN01000202.1 GCA_900320955.1 uncultured Methanobrevibacter sp.
CGTTGCAATCATTGCAGCAACCAACAGACCAGACATTTTAGATGCAGGTTTAATGAGACCTGGAAGATTCGACAGACACATACAAGTAAAAGAGCCAGACGAAAAAGCAAGACTTGCAATCTTTGAAGTGCACACAAAAGACATGCCTTTAGCAGACGATGTCGACCTCGAAAAATTAGCAAAACACACCGAAGGCTATGTCGGAGCAGACATTGAATCAGTTTGCCGTGAAGCAGCAATGCTCGCATTGAGAGATAACTTAGAAACCACTGAAATCTCAAACAAATACTTCAAGGAAGCTAGTGAAAAAGTGAAGCCTGGAAATAAAGAAGAAGAACAGTTAGTTCAATATATGTAAGGAAGAATATCATTTCTTCCTTTTTCCTCCATTAAAATTAAAAACTTTCTAACCATATTTAGTGGGAAGAACAGACCCTTCCCACACAACCTCCAAAACGATTAAAAAGTTCTAACCATATTTAACCCTGGGAAAGATACAGAAATCTTTCCCAACCCTCCATTTAACGACATAAATTCTCTACTACAACTTGGGAGAATATGGAATTCTCCCAAAATTAATTAAAAAGAAAACTATTTTTTTGGCAAAATATCTTCAGGAGGCAACAAGCCCCTATTATGATAAGGCTGGCGTTTATATTCAATGAATGGGAATCTTGGACCGCTTACACCATATTTTGGATTATATCCAAATTCATTTATATATAAATACAAATCATCACGTTCATTTATCATTTCCTGAGTAACCAAGTACAATACTTTGGTGTCATCGATTGCCCTGTGAAAATTAACTTTTTCAAGACGATAATGTTCAACGGCATCTATCAGCTTATGAGGGTATTCCTTACGATCCTTTAAAACGGATAAAGTGTCTAGCCAATCAACATTTGAAACTATTTCATCAGCTTCATCGGGAAAATGTCTTTTAAGCAAATGATAGACAAAGAGCAAATCAAACTGACAGTTGTGAGCAATCATCAAAGTGCCAGGAGTCATATTATCCTTTAATTCCTGTGCAACAATCTCTTCTTTTTCCCCATCACTTGCCAGCATCGAATTTGTAATGCCAGTAATCCTAGTGATTTTTGGATGCAAAGGCTCTCCAATATCAACGAACTCATCATATTCAGTTATTTGACCATCTTCATCAATCAGCATTGCAAGCTCGATTATCTTGCAGTTTCTACAATCCAAACCACTTGTTTCAGTATCGAAATATATTGTCTTCATAATTTTGCCTAAAGTAATTTATGAGGTGCATCATCCTTATTTCTCGGATAATCATTAGTTGAAAGAGGCTTGCCGATTTTTTCAAGTCTGATATCCAATAGCCTGCGGCCGTCTTCACTTGCACAAAAAATTGGAACTTTAACTCCATAGTAATAAGGTTCATATTTATCAGCATAATCTGAAATGGCTTTTGAAGCACATGCTGTGACGATATCCGCATTATCAAATAGCATTCCAACCTTATCCGGTTCAACACCAGTTGTATGTGCTACAAAAATGTAAATGTTTACATCATCATCTACAGGATAGTTTCTAATCTCTTCAACCATAGGAGAAGGCAATATTGTTACGGCAATATTCCTATATCCCTCATCAAGTGCCAGTTTCAAGCCTTCCAGTTGATTCAGTTCAGCTGTTTTTGGATTTAGTATGACTGAATCCCTTTCTTCCAATTTTTTGATGACTTCAGGAATTGGAGTTGTGCTTATGAGACCGGATACCCTTCCTCCGACACCCTGCACAACACGAGGATTTGTCATCAACAATGTTCCGGCACCGTCACATGCCCCTACAACACAGTCGATGTTTCCTTTTTCCATGTTTGTTTTGAGAATTTCTGAAATACCCACAGTTACTGCATCATCCATTTCCACTACTCTGTCTGGTGTGCACATACCGAAGTCTTCAATTCTGAAGTTAATGTTTTTGCGTATAAATTCCTCGTTCAGTTCATCTACACCATGCATTGCATGAAACATCGGACAGTAATTCATCTCAGATGATCCAACACTTGTTATTTCACCGTTTTCTATGACAACTTCAACTTTTCCCAATGTTTCAATAACATGTTTATCTTCAACCATATAATCACCAACTAATTAATAGTATTAACCTTTTTATATATAAATAAATTAATTCTATATACTTAAACAAACAAAGTTATTGATGATTAGTCAACATGAGGGATAAATTTGACTCAAAAAAGTGAAGCGCAAAAAGGCAATATCACTCCAGAAATGGAGTTCGTTGCACAAAAAGAGAATATTGATGTAAATAAACTAGCCAGATTAATAGATAAGGGATTAGTTGTAAT
>ONUN01000200.1 GCA_900320955.1 uncultured Methanobrevibacter sp.
TTTATTTTTTTATATTTTCAGTTTAGATAACAATATGATAATGAGATTTAGGGGAAATTAAATGATAGATGATCCATTAGTAAAGACCTTATTAACCAACGTTGTTGAAGATGAAAGCAATTTACCTATTATTCAATCTTTAATTGACGGAATAGAAACCGATGAAGAAATAGCTAAAAAAACTGGAATTAAATTAAACATTGTTAGAAAAATTCTTTATAGACTTTATGATATGGGATTAGCTAGTTATAAAAGAAGTAAAGACCCTGAAACTCAATGGTTTACATATTCATGGAAATTTGAAACTGAAGAAGTTATTTCACGTATTAGAAAAGATTCAGAAAAATATTTGAAAATGCTGAATGATGAATTGGAACGTGAAGAAAATAATATGTTTTTCATATGCCCACAAGGTCATGTGAGACTTGATTTTGATGAAGCTTCAGATTATGAATTCCTATGCCCGGTATGTGGTGAAGAACTGGAATTCCAAGACAACGAAGCCAACATCAAACAGCTTAAGGAAGACATTAAAATGGTTGAAAGTAATTTTAATTCCTTCAATGAAAAAGTGAAAAACTAAGATGAAAATGGAAATTGAATTACTTAAACAGGAAGGAACTCCAGATAATGTCATAGAACATTGTGAAGCTGTTTATAAAAAAGCTATGGAAATAGCTGCTAATTTTGATAATGTGGATGAAGACCTCATTAGGAAAGGCGCCCTGCTGCACGATATCGGAAGATCCAAAACACATGACATAAACCATGCAATCGAAGGAGCGAAGATTGCTCAAAATCATGGTTATGGCGAGGATGTATTGAATATTATCGAAAGACATATTGGTGCGGGAATTACAGAAAGCGAAGCAGAGAAATTAGGCCTTCCAGTGAAATCATACCTTCCGCAAACCCTTGAAGAAAAGATTGTTGCACATGCAGACAATCTGGTTAGCGGCAGTAAAGAAGTCGATATTGATTTTGTTATTAAAAAATGGAAAAGAAGAATTGACGATAGTGACGACAACATTGAAAGGTTGCTGAAACTAGATGATGAATTGATTAAATCTTTTGAGGAATAAGTATGAAAGTAATATGTTCAAGTGAAGAGTCCTTATACCGCCCTGAAGCTGTAAGGTGGAGACAAAGAATGGAAATGATGAAACCTCTTGGAGATACTGTTGTTTTATTGCCTTGCAGTATGAAAAAACCTTATTCCAATTCCAAATCACACCAGAAATTTAGAAAAATCACAAGATCGTTTCAGGAGCTAATTGTTACATCACCATTTGGAATCTGTCCGAGAGAGCTTGAAAATACTTTTCCGATTCAGTCATATGATGTAAGTACAACAGGTTCATGGTCACAGGATGAAATCGATGAAAGCGGAAAGCTGATTAAAAAATACTGTGAAGGAAAGACAGTTATTGCAAATCTTGCAGGAGGCTATCTGGAATCCTGCGAACAGTACGTTGACGATTTTGTTAATGTTTGTGTAGATGAAAGGCCAACATCACCTGATTCACTTTATAACTTAAGGATGGAACTTAAAAAACATCAAAGGGTCAACAGAAGGGAAAAGACCCTGCACGAATTGCGTTCCATTGCAATGTATCAGTTTGGCGAGAATGCTTACGACTTTATTCCGGACAATGTAAAAACCAAAGGAATGTATCACAAAAGAATATTGTCAGATGGAAAACAGCTGGCTTTACTTAATAAAGACCACGGATTATTCAGATTGAATTTGCCAGGTGGCGAAATTTTAAAAGATTTGGGAATTCATATTGTCAATATTGACTTTAATTTGGAAACAAATACTGTATTTGCACCTGGAATTCAAAAGGCAGACCATAAGATTATTCCAAATGATGAAGTCGTGGTTGTTAAAGACGACACTGTAGTGGGCGTTGGAAAAGCCATAATGACCGGCCGTGAAATGGAAGAGTGTGGCAACGGTATTGGCGTAAAAATAAAACACCGAGTTAAATGAATTTAAACCATTTTCCATATAATAAACAAAACATATATAAATGTCATTATAAATAATTATAAATACAACAAAAATAGGAGACTAAATATGTCAGAAGATTTAGTGAATGATATTAAAGATGCTGTTTCTGTAATTAATGACCCACATATGGGAATCAGTATTGTAGAAATGGGTATTGTACAAGATATTACCGTAGATGGCGATCAAGCTGAAATTATACTCAAACCTACCAATCCCGGCTGTATGAGTATCACCCGTATTGCGGCTGATGCAAAAATTAGAGCTGAAAACGTTGAAGGTATTGAAAATGTAAAAATCATCGTTGAAGGACATGCTATGGCTGACTCCATTAACGAAATGATTAACAGATAATTTTTTTGAAACTTATTTAATTCTATATATAATCTTTTTTATAGGCTAGTGGCACAGCTTGGTTAGCGCGCTCGGCTGATAACCGGGAGGTCATGGGTTCGAATCCCATCTAGCCTACTTTTAACTGATTTTTTTAATATTTCCTTTTTACATGACAACTTTTTGTTTAAATAACTGAATTTTAAATAAGGGCTAATTTTATATAGTATTTTCAACATAATTTATCATCAATGTACAAAAAGTTGGAATAATGATATTTATGTGGGAAAAAATCAACGAAAAGTTCAAAAAATATCCGGCTCGAATAAGAGTTGCCGAAAAAATGATTGAACTAGGATTATCTTTAAATGATGACGGCAAAATTTATTGCGGCAATCTAAAAATAAGCGACAAAGCATTAGCTACTGCTACAGATGTAGACAGGCGAGTAATCAAATCAACCATAAACGTCATAAAAGAGGATGAGGAATTATACAACTTATTCAACAATATCATCCCTGCAGGAACACTTTTAAAAAATATTGCAAAAAATCTAGAATTGGGCGTAATAGAAATAGAGGTCGGATCTGAAAGTGAAGGAATCCTAGGTGCAACAGCAAATTTAATTTCAAAAAAAGGAATCGGCATAAGACAAGCTTATGCTGAAGATACAGAACTTCAAAAAGCTCCATCATTAACAATCATAACAGAAAAGCCTGTTAGTGGTGATTTAATAAACGAGTTTTTAAAAATAAAAGGAGTAACAAGAGTGTCTATTTACTGATTTTCTAAATCAGCCATTCTTGCTTTTTCCATTTCTTCATCTTCTTTTTCAAGAATATCTAAAAGTTCTTCCCAAGCTTCTAAAGATTCTTTAGCAGCTTCTTC
>ONUN01000199.1 GCA_900320955.1 uncultured Methanobrevibacter sp.
ATATAATGAATGTATCTATTTGTGATATTAAAAAATTATATTTTTTTATAATTTGGATTTTTGCTGTCTGTAGACTTGATGCGTTACAATGCAGTTTTAATCTCTAACGTTTTCTAATAAAATTTGAGTTTAGATAAATTCATGGATAGGTTTACAATGACTTATTAATACGGTGAAAAAATGAAAATACCAAAAGAAAAAAGAACATACTGTCCTCACTGTAAAAAACATACTATACATGAGGTACACACTGCTAAAAAAAGAAAAGCTAGTGAATTAACTTGGGGACAAAGACAATTCAGACGTGTAACTGCTGGTTACAGAGGTTATCCAAGGCCTTTACCTGCTGGAAACAAACCTGTTAAAAAATTAGACTTAAGACTTAAATGTAAAGAATGTGGTAAATCTCACATTAAACAAGCTTTCAGAACTGGAAAACCTGAATTTGTAGCAAAATAGGTGATTAACATGGTTAGTAAAGGAAGAGGAAACTTTTTAAAAGTTAAATGTTTAGATTGTGACAATGAACAAATAATCTTCGATCGTGCAGCTTCTGACGTAAAATGTATTATTTGTGGTAAAACCCTTGTCAAATCTCGTGGTGCTAAAGCTAAAATCACAGCACACATTGAAAAAGTTTTAAACTAGATTTCTAGTTTTCAACTTATTTTTTACTATTTTTTATAATTTTTTATTTGATGTTGGTGAGAGTATGGTAAGAAAAAGTCAAGAATGGCCTGATGAAGGGGAACTTATTGTCGGTACTGTTTATAAAGTTCTTAATTATGGGGCTTTTGCTAAATTAGAAGAATATCAGGGCAAAGAAGCTTTTATTCATATTTCTGAAGTATCTTCTGGTTGGGTTAAAAATATCAGGGATCATGTAAGGGAAAACCAAAAAATCGTTTGTCGTGTTCTCAGAGTAAATCCTAAAAAAGGGCATGTGGATGCTTCTTTAAAAAGAATCCGTGAAGATCAAAGAACTAAAAAAATCCAACATTGGAAAATTGAACAAAAAGCTGAAAAATTTTTAGAATTATCTGCTAAATCTTTAGGTAAAACTTTAGATGAAGCTTATGAGGAAGTAGGTTATGAGCTTATGGACATCTTTGGGGATGTTTATGGTGCTTTTGAAACTGCTGCTGATGAAGGTGCAGATTCACTTACTGAAGAAGGAATCCCTCAAGATTGGGCTGATGCTATTACTGAAGTAGCTAAAAAGAATATCACTCCTCCTGAAGTTCATATTAGTGGTTATGTTGATATTGAAACTTTCGTACCGAATGGTGTCGAAGTCATTATTTCAGCTCTTAAAGCTGCCGAAGATAATGGTGACGAAGAGGAAGAGATTAAAGTCCAATGTGTTGGTGCACCAAGATACAGAATCACTGTTAAATCCACTGATTATATTTTAGCTGAAAAAGCTCTTAAAGCTGCAGCTGACAGATGTATTGCTGTTGTTGAAGACTCTGACGGAAATGGTGCTTTCTTAAGAGAGTTAGATAATTAGATTTTTATGAATATGAAAATGAATAAATGTCCCGATTGCGGAATTTATACTTTAAAAGATGCTTGCCCAAAATGTGGCGGGCAACTTAAAGTTATTTACCCTCCAAAATTTTCTGTTGAAGATAAATACGGTAAATATCGTCGTATATTAAAAAAAGAAGCAATGAAGGAGAAATAGGATATGGACGTTACAGAAATAATTACATTAGAAGAAATAGAATTAAATAATCCTATTTTTATAGAAGCATTACCAGGTATTGGTCATGTTGGTAAGTTAGCTGCCGATCATATGATTGATGAATTGGGAGCTACAAAATTTGCTGAAATATATTCTCCAACTTTTCCACCTCAAGTTCTTGTTAAAGAGGAAGGAATTATCGGCAATATGATTAATGAATTATATTATCTTAAGGATGTTGGTGAAGATAATTTGGATTTAATTATTCTTGTTGGTAATACACAAGCTCTAACTCCGGAAGGTCAATATTTGATGTGTAAAGATATTTTGGATTATGTCGGTAAATTCGATATAAATAGAATTTTTACATTAGGCGGAATGGCTACTGGTCAACCTGTTGAAATTCCAAAGGTTTTGGGAGCTGCTACTCATGAAGAGGATATTGAATTATTAAAAGAAGCTGATATTGAGATTAGATCTAATGATGGCGGTATTGTCGGAGCTTCCGGACTCTTTTTAGGTTTGGCTGTTCGTCAAGGAATTCATGGATCTTGCCTTATGGGTGAAACCCCAGGCTATTTCATTGATGCTGAATCTGCAGAAGCTATATTAAACAAACTTTCATATTTACTTAATTTTGAAATCAATGTTGATAAATTGGAAGAAAGAGCTGAAGAAACCAGACAAATGATTGCTAAAGCTCAACAAATGGAACAAGATTTAAT
>ONUN01000096.1 GCA_900320955.1 uncultured Methanobrevibacter sp.
ACATATATCCGGCTAATAAAAGAAATACTAGTTTTACAGTAAGAAATCAAGTCGATGTGAAATTTCAAGTGAAAAAAATTCTAGGATTTCAACATTGCCATAATTTAATTGTTATGAATGCGAATTACTTTAATATTTGTCAAATGAAAAACAGTACAAAATAGGAAATATCCTAAATGAAGATTGAAATATTAAAAATGAACCGATAGGGGAGAAAATATTTTAGTATGATTAGATTATCTAAAAATCATCAACATCACAATCAATACAATTCAATACAAATGCATGAAATATGCTAATTTTTTAACAAAAAATAAATATAGTGTAAAGAAGACATAATAATGTAAAAAGCATATTGCTTTTTGGATTTTTATATTTTTCGCTGAAAAAAGCGAATAAAACAAAATTTGGAGGAAAAATATGGAGCCGAATAAAATATCTGGAATATTATCCGTAATTTTAGGATTAATCTTTATAATATTCCCCATTTTTAGTTCTGGAGTAGCATCCATCTTTATTGGAGTAAGTTTAGTATTCTTTGGTATAGCATTAATACTAGCCGGATTTACAGCAACCAATATCGTTATTGGTGTCCTAGCAGTTATATTCGGATTACTGTTCACATTTAATATTGATGCATTATCATTCATAATGGCATTTCAATTCTATATCATCGGAATCATAATGATTTTAGCCGGTATTCTCGGTCTAATTTCAGATACACAAGTATCAAAAATTGCTTCAATATTGATAATAATTTTAGGTATAATCTCCTTTGCTCTTGGAGGATTCTCACTCGATCAACCAATTTTCGCTGCAGTTCTTATAGGTGTAGCTTTAATCATCCAAGGAATAAGATTATATCTACTAGATATTTAATAAAGCAATCTTTTGATTGCTTTTATTTTATTTTTTTAAAGTTTTGTATTGGGCATTAATTTATTAATTACTTATTTTTCTAGAAATTATTTGAAATATAATTTAAAATGCCGATTTTTAACACTGCCTAAATATGTTAATATCAAAAAAAAGAAGAAAAATAGCTTAAAGTATTAAGCTATATCAGAATATAATAATCCAACAGCTCTTTGAGCAAAGAATGCCAAGTATGGGGTGATTATAATTGAAAGAATTGATAAGATTGGTACAATGCTGAATAAAGCTGAAAAAATCATCTCAATAACTGCAACAATTATAATAACTAATAAGACTAAAATTATTACCTTACCGATACCAATTCTTTTTATGTCTTTTGCTGCTTCAAGAACATTTAAAGCTTCACTTAAACTACCAGTATTTGCTAATCTTGCTTCAGCCATAGTTTGTAGGAATGAAAAGATTATAAATACAATAATAGCAACAGTGATAGTTATTGTTATAGAAAATAGCAAATTGACAAATGCCTGAGATATTGCATCAACTAAAATAGTAGAAGAAGCTCCTGTATAAATATGCTGGGACTGTAAATAAATTTCTTGGCAAAGTATCATAAAATTACCAAAAATATCTGTAGCATAACCTACAATTAAGGTAATAAAAGCAGGAATTATAAAGTAAACGATTGTGACAATGAAATTATCAAAACCTGTGATGAAATTGTCCCACCATTCAAACCCTGGAACTTCATCAGAACGTTCAATTCCAGATTTAATAACACTGATTAAATAACCGTACATCACCCATCCAATTAACAATGAGATTACGACAGCCATTCCACCCCACATAAAACATTCAGGGTTGAGAAATCCTAAAACATATACTATAGTTCCAAAAAAAGAAAATGCAGCAGCCACTAATGACAATAAAACATAAATTAATAATGTTTTCATATCTTTTGATGGAAATACAAAAGAATCTTTAATTATTTCTATTACGTCCATATTAACACCATTTAACATTTTATTAAATACTCTATAAGAGATATTAATAATTTATTTAAAAAGTAATATTTATAAGTTGTTTAAACTGAATGAATACTTTTTTAAATTTATTTATATCATTTAATATTTTATATAGTATAAAAAACAATCTTTAATTAACAGTTATGATTGTTTTATTCATTTTAAAAATGATTATAATATTTAAATCAGCGAAACTGTTGGTTCTAAAAAAATAACTTAATACTCACTAAAATAATGAAGGTATGATTAATGGATAACAAAAGAATAATAATTATAATTGCTGTAATACTTTTAATCATTATAGCAGGTGTTATTATAATAATGTTAACCTCAGTACAATATGAAAAAATTGATGTAACACCAAACGGAACAACCATAGAAGTCCCAGCAAATCAAACCAAATATAATGGAAATGTCGAGGGCGCTAAAATATGGAATTGGAATAATGGAATATTAATTACATACAATAGTAATGAGAACCAAAATATCATCAAAGTTAGTGAATTAGGTTTTAATGCCTTGAATAAGTTAATAAAAAATGGAGAAATGCAAAATATTGACGGCTTTACATGTTATGTGATAAATGCTGATCAAATATTAGAAGTTCACATATTAGATATTATTAAAGTAAATTATAACGGTAAGTTTTACTGCATTCCTTTATCTAATGAAACTACCCATGACAACATCATAATTTGTTGCAACGACAAAAACATGGCAGTTCATATGGCCAAATCAGTACAGTACAAAAATGTTTTTCCAGATAAACCAGATACACTTTCCTCCGTGAAAAACATAACTGGAGATTTACATTCAAAAGCAAACGATTATGCAAACAACACTAATTTAAGTAAAATCAAATCTACTGTTGAAGAAGAAACAGGAATTAATTTAGATGATGCTAAAAGTAAAATAGAGCAGTACACTGGAAAATTACCCATTTAAACTAATTGAAAATAATGAACATAAATAAAGACGTTGATTACTATGGAAATTTATAAAGAAAAACAAACGCCTAAAAGAAGTTTAAAAAGAAGTTTGATTGTATTTATTGGAAATGTGTTAGGAATTTATTTAATAAGTGTTTTAGGATTAGGAGCAGAAGTTAGTCAATTTGATGACATTATCTTTTTAGTACTATTCATTAGTTTAATTAATGCAAATTTTCGCACCAATATTTGATATAGAAATTAAAGGTGCTGCAATGATTCTTGCCCCATTGGCCATGGCTGCTGTTACAACCATACTGTCTTCCCTAATAACAATTAATGATGACAGTTCATATTACAGATCTGTTTTAAGAGATGCAGAAAAGAAAAGAAAAAGCAATATTAAAGATTATCCTGGAGTAATTATTGTTGAAATTGATGGACTTGCCTACGAAGTTTTATGTGAAGCAGTCGAAAGAGGAGAAATGCCTACTATTAAAAAAATGATTGACAGTGATAAATACAATCTTAAAATGTGGGAAACTGATCTATCTTCCCAAACTGGTGCCAGTCAAGCAGGAATCCTCCATGGAAATAATGAAGATATTGTTGCATTCAGATGGATAGAAAAGAACAATGATAATCAGATGATGCAATGTTCTGGAATAACTAAAGTACCTGAATTAGAACAAAGAATTTCCGATGGAAACGGATTGCTCGTTGATAATGGAGCAAGCAGATCAAATTTATTCTCAGGAGATACAGATAACGTAATATTTACATTCAGTAAGATAATGGACTTTAAAAAACTATACAATAAGGCATGGTATTCAGTATTCTCCAATCCAAGTAATTTTGCACGTATAGTCGCCCTGTTTCTTGCAGACATAATACGTGAAATATGGTCACAGATTGTGCATTCAGTAAAAAACATCAGACCAAGAATAAAACGTGGAATAGTATACATCCCAACAAGAGCAGCTACAAACGTATTTATGAGAGAAATCAATACTTCAACATTAATTGGGGACATGATGATTGGGGATATTGACGTTGCCTACTCAACATACTTGGGTTACGATGAAATAGCACACCACTCAGGAGTTAGAGATAACGATGCATGGTTTGCCTTAAGAGAAATGGACAAACAAATCAAACATTTAACTGATGCAAACAAATATTGTCCAAGAGATTATCAGTTTGTCATTCAATCAGACCATGGGCAGACAAACGGTGCCACTTTTACCCAAAGATATGGTGAAACATTCGAAGATTTTGTCAAATCATTACTTCCAGAAGACATGACCATGTTTGCAAAAATGACATCAAATGATGACCACTTTGCAGCGGATTATACTCCATTTTCAAGAAAAAATAAAAAAATTAAAAAAGAAAAAGAAGAACAACAGAAATTAAGTGACTCCGAAGTCATCGTATTAGCTTCAGGCAATCTTGCAATGATTTATTTGACACAATGGAGCCAAAGATTAACATATGAGGAACTTAATACCTATTTCCCAGAATTGATACCTGGAATTATAAACAATGAATATGTCGGTTTTATTTTAGTTAAATCCAAAGAACACGGGGATTTAGCTATTGGAAAAAATGGAACTTATTACCTAGACAGTGGTGAAATTGATGGTGAAAACCCTCTTGAAGGATTTGGAAACAATATTGTTAGACATTTAAAAAGAACCAGTTCATTTGAACACACCCCAGACATTCTAGTTAACAGTTTTTATGATGAAGAAGCTAATGAGGTATGTGCTTTTGAAGAATTAGTTGGAAGTCATGGTGGAGCCGGTGGAGAACAATCCAAACCATTCATATTGTATCCTTCAAGTTGGAAAGTCAGTGATGATGAAATCATTGGTGCAGAAAACATTTATAAACTAATAAAAGAAAATTTAGCTGAATTAAAAAAATAATGTTGCACTGATGTAACCTTTACTGAATATAAGCAAACACCTGTAAAATTAAAACACAATAAGACATGGAATTTTGATATAATCCATATCTTATTCTTTATTATTATTTTTTATTAATAATTCCAATTCATCTAAACGTTTGTTTAACTCATTTTCACGTTTTTTATGATGTCTTGATAAAATTGCAACAGTTAATGTTGCAGTACCTACACCAGATATGGTATATCCACCCCAAACTAAAAGCAATGCTGTCAATTTACCAATACCCGTGTTTCCAAGTATTGCATAACCATTACTTGTAAATGCATTTGAAACCATAACCAATGAACTCAAAGGATCAACACTTTCTGCAACGCATGTTACGATGAAACTAACAAAAATAATAGAGAACAATAGTATAATAGTAATCCCAAGACTATTTGTTTCAGTATATTTCCTAAATTTATCAAAATACACTTTTATAAAGTAGATATAAACAAGAACATGTATTACATAAATTGGCAGGAATATAATGGATTCATTAAAAACAAAGAATGCTATAGACTCATAAGGTATTAACAGGAAAAATAATATTCTGTTCTTCCAGGAACTATAATCTAAAGTAAATGCAAGATATAACGATACAATAATTTGTACCGCAGCAACACCTATAACATCAGTTCCCTGGACTATAATAATGTATAATATAAATACAAAGAAAATCAACATCATTACCAAGTAAAAAACTTGTCTTAATGTTTGAACTTCTTCTTCGGGAAAATATTCAAGTGGATTTAAAATTCTACTTTTACTGTCTTTTAATTTTTTAAAAATAAATTTCCCTGCTACAAAAAACACTCCAAATATTAAAAGTGCAATAACAAACTCATAAATAATAATGAAAATTTCCATACATTTAATTTATTAATACTCATATTTAATTTTAATTTCCATCATGCCATATCCTATTTAAAATACACTTATCTTTATTTAGCCATAGAAAAAACATTCTTTTAAAAGAAAAATGAATATGATAACGTTTTCATAATTTTTAACAATTTAACCAAAAAAATCCCCATATTGATAAAAATCATCATGTTAAAGATTTCATTTGATGTGCATTTTGATAATGAGACCTCCTTTGATTGAACATGAAAAAATCAAAAATAATTTACAATATTATTAATTTAATATAATTGTTAAACTAAACTTCATATTAATTTTTATGTACTGTCACGAATTTGTGAAATAATTAAGATAATTTGATAAATTTAATATATTTGTTATGACTAAATTTTTATATGAGCATTATTAAAAAGTGTAGGATTAATCTGTTATGTCAAGTATGAGTAGTGTTGCAGGACTTTCAAAATATATAACCACCCTGCCAAAAACAAAATTTTCCATAATTGGAATGCTATTGATAAGTACCCTAACCGGTTCATTATATTTTTTAATTGATTCCACAAGTTATGGCATTCTAGAAGAAATCGTTTATGGTGGGATTTATTTTTTAATGATTATAGGCATTCCCTCAATTATGAGTGGTGCGCTTAACCAGCAAGTCATAAGCATAATGGATGGTATAAACGTTAAAATAAAGCATTCCATGTTTCTGTCTGCACTTTCAATGACAATATTATGCATAATATTAATTATTGGAGGAATAATTTCAAGAATCCTGAATTTGGATATCTTTTTAAATTCATTATTATTCGGTTGTGTTTTGATATATGGGTTCAACACATTAGTATTCTGGGCCACTTCAAAGATGAGATTCACAAAAGCAGTTGCAGCAGCATTAATCCAACCAGTACTCATATTGGCAATGTATATTCTTGTTACATTTTTAGTGACAGACACTAGTTTTTTAGGACCTATAATTATACAGATTACATTAAAAGCACTGATTGCAGGATTAATATTTGTTTTAGCCATTTATGCATTTATCACAATAATAGCCTCCCCATTTAAGAAAAACTTGGGAATTGGAGTTTTGGATTTATTAAGTTTATTCATTGCGCACATGAACGAAGGGTCAAATTCTCTTGAAGGCCTGTTTGAAAATATGAGTGAAGCTATTGATACAGTAGTTACATTTGTTAGTTTCAAGAATGAAAAAGGAATAAAAGCATTATTTATTTCACCATCCGTTCATCCGGGTCCACTTGGAGACCTTGGAGGATCAAACATGCCAACAATTCTAGCAAATAAATTCGACCACTTCACCATGGTTGCACATGGACCTTCAACTCACGATTTCAACCCAATTGCAGTTTCTGAAATAGATAAAATCGAAACTGCGGTTAAAAAGGGATTAAATAAAGTTGAATATAAACCTAGTGCAAGTGAATTTGTAAGATACAATTCGCAAACAGCAAACATCGGAGTTCAATTTTTCAATGATGGAATGGTAATATTATCAACATTTGCACCAGAGGGCAGTGACGACATTGAATTTGGTGTCGGACTTACAATGATGGCTCAGAGTAGAAGCAAATGTGATGTTAAAGATTCCATAATTGTTGATTGTCATAATTCTTTTGCTCCTGAAAGCGGAGAAGTTTTACCTGGAAATTCTGAAGTATTCTATTTGATTGACGTAATCGATAAAATTGAGACAAATCAAAATAAAACAAGTTTAAAAATCGGTTGCTGGCAAACCACCATGGATACTCTTGACAAACAGGAAGGAATTGGAGAAAGTGGTTTGAAAACAATGATTATAGAAGTAAATAATCAAAGAACCGCTTATGTTTTATTTGATTCTAACAATATGGAAGTAGGATTTAGACAAGAAATCATGGAAGCTGTAAAAGATTTGGAAATCGATGAGATTGAAGTAATGACTACTGATACCCACACTGTTAACACAATTTCAAGAGGATACAACCCTGTTGGAATTATCAAAAGACCTGAAATTATTGAATACGTTAAAAAAAGTATAAAAGAAGCAATTAAAGATTTAGAAGAAGTTGAAGTTGGAACTGGAACCGAAAAAATAGAAAATCTCAATACATTTGGTCCAAAAAATTCAACCGAACTAATCTCAACAATCAGTTCAGTTGTTGCGGTCAGTAAAATTATAGCTCCAGTCTTACTAATAACTTCATTAATAATTGCATTTATTTGGATATTCTTCGGCTTATAAATACATTACAAAAATTGTGTATGAAATAACCCATGTAAAGAAAAATGGTGAAATTCCATCCCATAACCATTGAGAAAATCCAGAAATTTCATCTCCCGCCATTTTTTGACAGAATTGACCTACGAAATAGAGTATTATTAATGCTACAAAGCCAGCAAAAATATCATTTTTAAATCCTATCCAACCTTTAGTCAAAGCAGCTGAAATTAAAGCAGCTACAAGGGCAGCAATAATATGAATACTAGTAACCTTAATAGTTGTGTCCATTGATATCCTCCTTAATTAAATATATTAATATAATTTTAGTAATTATAATATATTAAAGTATTGTTACAATAAGTGATGAATTGAATAATTTGTTAAGTGGAGCTAGAGTAGATAAATCATTCCAACCAACAAAAGACATTGTAGTAATGAGATTTCATGTTCCGGGAACCGGTAGAGTCGATTTAGTAATGCAATGCGGTTCAAGAATACATATAAGCCAATATCCTCTTGAAAATCCTACCACGCCACCAACATTTCCTATGCTTTTAAGAAAAAGAATTAAAGGCGGACATGTTGAAAGCATAAAACAGCATAATTTTGATCGTGTGGTTGAAATTAGAGTCAAAAAAGACAAATATTACACAATAATAGTTGAATTATTTGACAAAGGTAACATAATTCTTTTAGATGATGAAAACAATATCATTTTACCTCTTAAAAGGAAACACTGGAGCAATAGGGACATAAGTTCCAAAAGAGAATATGTTTTCCCGGAAGAACGTGGAATAAACCCAATTACAGTTACAGAAAATGAATTTAAGGAATTGTTTGAAAACAATGACGATAGCGATGTTGTCAGGACACTTGCAAGAAACGGTCTTGGAAGTTTATATGCAGAAGAGGTTATTGCAAGAGCAAATGAAATAATCGAAATTGACAAAAATACCATGAATAGCGACCTTAGCGAAGAACAGCTCAAGGGACTATATGAAGGATTTAATAAATTGTTTGATAGTTTAAAAAATGAATCCATTAAACCGCAAATCGCTAAAAGCAATTCTAAAGAAGATGTAATCCCTCTTGATTTAATAAAATATGAATCCTTTGAAAAGACATATTATAACAGTTTCAATGAAGCATGTGATGAATTTTATTCAAAAAAGGTAAACACAGACATCAAACAAATTAAAGAAAATGCCTGGAATAAAAAGGTAGGCAAATTCGAAAAAAGATTAAAGTTACAACAAGAAACACTTGATAATTTTGAGAAAACAATTGCTGAAAGTACATTTAAAGGAGAAGTAATCTATTCTAATTACACAACAATTGAAAACATAATAAATGTAGTAAACACAGCTAGAGATAAAGGTTACTCTTTTAAAGAAATTGGAAAAACACTCAAAAAAGCCAAAAAAGATGGGATGGTCGAAGCCCAAATTTACGAATCGATTGATCCATTAGGAGTATTGACATTAAACATTGACGGCACAACATTAAATATCGATCCGAAAATGACAATACCCGAAAATGCTGAAAACTACTATGAAAAATCAAAAAAAGCTAAAAGAAAAACAAAAGGTGCTTTAATAGCTATTGAAAACACTAAAAAACAACTTGAAGAAATCAAATCTAAAAAAGATAGTGCAATGGAAAACATTTCAGTGCCTAAAAAAAGAGTTAAGAAAAATCTAAAGTGGTATGAGAAATTAAGATGGTTTGTAAGTTCCGATAACGTTTTAGTGGTTGGAGGTCGTGATGCAAACAGTAATGAAAGTGTTGTAAAAAAATATTTAGAACCAAATGATATTTATTTACATGCAGATATACATGGTGCGACATCAACTGCAATAAAATTAAATGGGAATAAATTAAATGACAATCTCCTTAAAGAATCTGGTGAGTTTGCAGCATCATTTTCATCTGCTTGGTCAAAAGGTTTCACATCTCAAGACGTATTTTGGGTCCATCCGGACCAAGTTTCAAAAACACCTGAAGCTGGAGAATTTTTAGCAAAAGGGTCATTTGTAATAAGAGGCCATCGTAATTATATTCGGGGAGCGAGATTAAAATTGGCTATAGGAATAGTTGATTATGAAGGAAAACGAATTATGGCAGGTCCAATTGAAGCCCTCGAAAAGCACAGTCAAAATTTTGTTGTTTTAAAACCAGGTTTTACAAAAAAAGAAGCAATAGCTAAAAAAATATTGCATAAAATAAATGAAGACGATTTATAATAAGAGTGCTTCCATCCGGAAAATGTGATATTGATGAAGAATATCATCAAAGAAAAAAATATGAAAAAAATTAATCCTGATAGTTTTCAGGATTAAACTCAAAATATTCGTCTGGATTCATGACCACTACATCAATGTTAGGGTTGAATTGACTAACAAAATTAGCAAAGATTGCAGGGTCCTGCTCTATTGGAGGAAAAGTATTATAATGCATAGGTATAACGGCTTTAGGATTTAACCACATTGAAGCCAATGCAGCTTCAAAAGGACCCATTGTAAACTTATCACCAATAGGAACCAATGCAAGATCAGGTTTATATATTTCTCCAATAATTGTTTTCATGTCACTGAATAATCCAGTATCACCAGCGTGGAATATTTTAGTACCGTCTTCAAAAGTTATTAAAAAGCTTGCAGCAGACCCGCCAGGGACTATTTCTTCAACAATATCAATGTCTGAAGAATGTTTAGCTTCAAGCATTGTAAATTTAATATTTCTGAAGATGAAAGAACCTCCAATATTAACACTAATATTTCTAATGCCCTGTTTTGCTAAAAAGAGTGAAATTTCGTGGATACATGCAATAGGTGCATTAGTATTATTGGAAATTTCCAATGCATCACCAAAATGGTCTGAATGACCGTGAGTAAGTAATATAATATCAGGATTTAAATCTTCTACAGGCACTTGACAAGCAGGATTATTACTAATGAACGGATCAATCAATATTTTAACATTATCATCACTGATTATTTCAAATGCTGAGTGACCTAACCATCTTATTTCCATTATGCAGCTCCCCCAACACTATTCATAACAACAGATTCGTCAAGGCTGGATGCAATATCCCAAGTCTTTTCAAAGTCAGATCTGATATCTGAAATGGAATTCCTGTCATTATAAATTGCACCATATTCCATTCCATTTGGACCATCTGAGATAATCATCGCATGAGAATCATCAGTAATTAAATTAACGGTATGTACTTTAGGAACTGTCCTAATGTGAACTCCTTGTTTTAAAAGAGAAGATATTAAAAACATATATGACATATCAGATACATCAAATTCATCAATAATTACTCTGGAATAAATTGTAGGCACATGAGATAAGAATCTGTCAGACAAATCATTCAATGAAGGAATTTCAAGCATAATCTCTTTAGTAACATTTACAGCCAGATTATCAAAAGCATCTTGGGAAGATACCAAATTGTCATCGTAGATTACATAACTGTTAAGAGATTTTGGAACTGGAAGGCTTTCAGGGTCATTAATGTCAATTTTAATATCCCTAGGTTGAGTAAATTCTTCAGTTTGTGGTTGATGTTCAACAACAATCTCTTCTGCAGGGGTTTCTTGAGCCAATGCCTTTTTAATTTCATTAGATTTATCTGTTTCCACAATGAATTCAGGTACATCATTGGTGAAATAATCTTCTTCACGTCTTTTAGGAGCTCTAGTAACTTTTATCGGCTTATCATATCTAGGGGTGAAATGGAGTTGTCTTTCTAAATCTACATCTTCCCGCGGTTCGCTACGAACAACATTTAAAACAGCTTTCGGATTATCTTCATGAACATTTTCATAAGACGCACCTGATGAATGTTCCTGATAATCATCAAGTATCAATTCATCATAATTTGTATCATCATACTCATTGAATTCTTTTCGAACATGTAACGGTTGATTAGGTCTATCCGATTTCTTCTCAGCTCGATTAAATGAACGAGAATCGAATTCGCCTGAAGTAATAAATTCTTTAATAGCATTTGTAGTCCTATCTGCATTTGAATCAACAAAATAACTAACAATCAAAATTATTCCGACAATTGAAATGACAAGACCAACAATTAATAAAATATCTAATAAGTTATACACACTAGTCTCATACGCTATGAGAATACCTACTACAAATAAAATAAAACCTGAAACTAACTTTAATGTATTTCCCACTCTTTCACCCTTATCAATTTAATCACTCTATATTTAACTAATTATATTTTATCTACAACACTATTAATAAACCTAATGGAAAAAATAGGGAAAAATCAATAAAAAATAAAAACACTCATAAATGAAAATTCAGGACAAGGCGCTGCAGAATATATTTTACTGTTTGGTGGCGTGATTGTTATTGCATTGCTTGCATTAACAATTTACAGATCATATATGGAAACAAGTGACAGAAGTTTAAAAGCAAAAGACGACATTATAGATGTCAGAAACACAATATTGGACAACAGAACTCATGTATAAGAAAAAATTAGATAACAAAGGACAGGGAAGTGCAGAACTGATTCTAATAACAGGAGGATTAATCGTTATAATACTTTTAGTAGCAAGTTACATGTCAAATATTACAGAAAAAACACAAAGAACAATGAATAATTTGTTAAAAGAAGAAAGAGACTATTTAATAAATAAAATTTGAAAATAGGGGCATAACCCTATTTTCCACTAATTAATGAATTTAAAATTTCAGCCCATGATTCTGAATTAATGTTGACCAGATTCATACCAGTTCTGGTTAATTCCCTAATATTCTGTGGACATGCATTTACACAAGCACCACATAAATTACAGAAATCCAAATTGGTAACAGATTTTCCGTCAATAATTTCAACTGCATTACATGGACAAACATCCAAACAAGCGTGACATGAGTCGCCTTTGCAAACTTTTTCTTCAGTTTCTACCAATTCCAGTTTGCCTTCAAATGGTTTAGAAACTGTAATTGCATCAACAGGGCAAATTTCAGAACACCATGAACAGTTAACACATGAACTTTCAATGATAAATGCCTCACCAGAAATTTCAGGAATTTCGATTTCATCCCTCAACATACATGTTGAACAAACTTCTTTAATTGCATCTTCAGGACATATTCTTTTACATACACCACAGTATACACATTTGGTTGTATCAACTTCAATGGAATTATTCAATTTATCAACACTTGATGATGCAACATTTTTAAGAGTAATAGCTCCAGCAGGACATAAATCTGCACAGAAAGAACAATAAATACATTTATCTTCATCAAAACTTATTTCTCCACGAACTAATGTGGAAATATCCGGAAGGTTTCTTTCAAATAAAATAGAATCTCTTGGACATACAGATTTGCATCTTCCACAATAAATGCATTCTTCATCATCAATAGTGGATTGAACTTCCCATAACGGATAGGAATCCTCATTTTTAATATTATTTCCATCAATTGTTAAAGATAATGCATCAAATGGACAAGCTACAGAACATAAACCGCAGAATACACAAGAATCACTAACAGAAATTAAATCCATTTCTATTAATCCTCGTGCAATAGGAACCAAAGGACCTAATCTCAATGAAGAAGTAGGACATGTATCAACACAGATTCCACAGCCAACACAATTTACATCATTATAAGACAATTTACGGTGTTCTTCACCAATACGCTCTATATCAAACATAAAAATACCTCATGCTTTAGATATAGCTTGATTTGGGCAATTTTGTATACAAAGTTCACAATCATCACAATTTTCAGGGAC
>ONUN01000013.1 GCA_900320955.1 uncultured Methanobrevibacter sp.
GAACAACAAAGACAAATGATTGAACAAGAATTGAGAATAGCAAAAAATCTTGGTCAGATTAAACATAAAATAGTTGTAATGAGTGGAAAAGGAGGAGTTGGAAAATCTACTGTTGCAGCTAATATCGCTGAGACTTTACAAAGCTTAGGATTTAAAACCGGTATTTTGGATGCCGATATTCACGGACCAAACATTCCAAAAATGTTAGGTCTTGAATTATACGGAGAAGCATTCAGCCAAAATCAATTTGACACATTCAAAGAAATCACTGAAGCAAGACTTGCAGAAAGAGATTTCGAAAGTGATGAGGAAAAATTGGCTTATATCGAATCCGTTAAAGAGGAATTCAATTCTACAATGTTTCCTGTAACATTGCCTAGCGGCTTAAAAGTAATGTCAATGGCATTTTTACTTGAAAGCATGGACACACCTATTATATGGAGAGGTCCTCAAAAAACCGGTGCAATCAAGCAATTGATTTCTGACTGTAATTGGGGTGAACTTGATTATTTAATTATCGATAACCCACCTGGAACCGGTGACGAACCTTTAACAGTATTGCAAACCATTCCTGACGCTGATGCAGTAATTATGGTAACAACACCTAATGTCGTATCTCAGGAAGACGTTTTGAAATGTGTTAAGATGGTTGGCATGATGAATATCAAAAAGATTGGTCTTGTTGAAAACATGGCTTATTACATGTGCCCTCATTGCGGTGAAAAATTGCATATCTTCGGTAAAGGCAATGGTGAGAAGTTTGCTGAAGAGATGGAAATTGAATATTTAGGTGATTTGCCTATTGAAGAGGCTGTTTCAAATTCACCAAATGAAGATGCAACTATTTCAACATTAAATCCTGATGATGAAGTTTCAAAAAGATTTAAGGAAATAGTTTTAGAAATAAATGAGAAATTTTGTTAAATCAGTGTAATGTTGATTATATAACTTACACGAGCTATATTTACGATATATCCTAAGAAATTAGGATCTTCTTTTAATTTTTTATTGTATTTTTCCAGTTTGTCGATGACGTATCCCTTGTTTTCGTCCATTACGTTTAATGAAAAGTATTGCATTCCATTTTTATATTCCAAAGCATCCGTAAAAATAGGAACTAAATATTTGCCGTCATTTCCGTAGGGAATCTTGACCGGTTTGCCATCTTCAATGGAAATGATGAATTCCTTGTCTTTGATGTATTCCTTAATTTCTAACTCTGTTTTTTCAATAGCTTTCTGGTTTTCGTTTTCACCATGCATGTAAATCATGGTTATATGATTCTTTAACTCAGGATGTTTTATTTCTTCGATTTTCATTGTATCTATCTTTCATTTTCATTGTTTAAATAATCTTCAACTTTGTCTTTTGGTATGAATTTCAATGCAGCTGAGTTGATGCAGTATCTTGGAGACCCTCCGGGTCCGTCATGAAACAGATGGCCCAAATGAGAGTTTGATTTCGCACTTCTTACTTCAATGCGTGTTGTTCCATAGGAAAAGTCCCTATTTTTTGTTATCACATCTTCTGAAATTGGCTTTGAAAATGCAGGCCAGCCACATCCCGAATCGAACTTGTCTTCAGAAGAGAATAGAATTTCTCCATTTACCACATCCACATATACACCATCTTCAAAAAAGTTATCATATTTTCCACTAAATGGCGGTTCTGTCATGGAAAGCTGTGTTATTTCATATTCTTCACGGGTCAAGTGGTCGAATTCTTTATCATTTATTAAATTTAAATCAACATGACAATAGCCCTGCGGGTTTTTCTCCAGATATTTCTGATGATAATCTTCAGCAGGATAAAAGCTGTTAATGGGACCAACTTCAACCACGATTTTTTGAGGATCCTCATTTTGCTTATTTGCAAAAAATTTCAGGACACATTCCCTTTGTGAATCTTCCTGCCAGAAAACGCCACTTCTGTACTGTGTTCCAATATCATTTCCCTGGCGATTGATGCTGTGAGGGTCGATAATCATGTAAAACTTTTCCAAAATTTCCTCAAGGGCAATGATTTTCGGATTGTATGTTGCCTTGACGCATTCTGCATGACCTGTTTTTCCACTGCAAACCTTTTCATATGTTGGTGCAAGGTCATGGCCATTCGCATAGCCCACTTCTGTCTGGTTAACTCCTTTCAGGCGTGAAATAAATGCTTCAACACCCCAAAAACATCCTCCGGCCAAATAGATGACCTGTAATTTTTCAAACATGTTAATTACTATATGTGTGAAATATTTAAACTTTGGCATTTCAAATTCCGGCAAAAATCTTTTTTATCATAACATTCAAAGTAATAATATAGATTGGAGGAAATCTAATGTTTTACAGTACAATAATGAAAATTGATTCAATTGATAGACTAAGAGATATTAGGGATGCATTACTTGTAGAACAAGGTATAAATCCTACTCGTCAAGGAGAACAAGCTATTAAAGTAGTAGTTGAAAGAATCGATGAAATCTCGTCATAGAATTTCACTGTATTATCGTGAAAACAAAAATCAGGCCAAACCTCATCAGGAGGAGTATAAAAGTTCCCATGCTCCTGTTGCAAAACGTAAAAGAAGACCTAAAAGAGAGGTTATTGACGGCTTTAAAATGTCTTATAGATACAAATACTATAAGGATGATGTTGTCGAGGAAGATGAAATGGAAGAAGAGTTGGAGGATTAATCTCTTCTTTTTTTTTATAATTCTCCGTTTCTTCCCATATTGAAGTTTTGAGAATGAGGATTAATAACAAAACCCTGGAAATATTCATCCTCTTCAGCTATTTTTGAAATGTCTTCAGGGGTCAAGACTTTCATTTCAAGATTGTCTATAAACAATTTGGATATTTTTGAACTTCCCATTGCGTATTCTCTGATGTCAGTAAAAATAGGAATGATGTATTCATGGCTTGTGTCGGTCAGGGTTAATTTTACAAATTCATTTTCTTCATCGATCAATGTAAAATATATCTCTTTTGGATATGCATCCCTGATGTTGTTTTTTATCGCATCAAGCTCTATTGAATTCTCATCTTTTAGTTTTTTCACCATGTCAGCATAAATTTGGATATAATCCTTAAGCTGACTTTTTGAAGCTTTCACATTATTTTTCTGATAGTCTTCGTAATCTTTAGGAGTCATAATTATTCACAGCAATCGTGAACATCTTCGCTGCCAATAACAAAGTCCCATTGTGGTGCATTAACTGCAAGACCAATGAAGCCTTCATCATCAGAGTAATCAGCTATAATTTCACTTCCAACTTTTTTATCACATTCAAATTCATTTTCGCCGAATTGTTCTTTAAAAACAGCAATTGCTTCTTCAGCTTCCTTTTCATCAGTATAAACAGGAATGACAAATTCTTCGTCTTCGTCTTCTTCACTGACAATTAATGCAACTACTTCTTTTTCTTCACTCAAAGCATTAGAAACGATAATGAACTCTTCATTGAATACTTGGTGTTCAATTTCATGGTATATTTCACCAAGCTCTTCAATTTGCTCTTTGTTGTCATCTTCAAAAGATTCCGGAAGTTCTTCTGAATTTTCCAATTCCTTTTCTATTTTTGCATTCAAATCATTATCAAGTTCTATAAATTTTTCTACTAATTGTTTAAGTTCACTCATAATTTCACCTAATTAATTAATAATCATTAAAAAAAGTCTTTAAAAACAAATGAACATTCTCTTCCTAAACACCACTAAAGGAATACAAACGAATGCTCATTTCAACCATCACCATTGTTCATATTTTGCTGAGACATCAACGTTATTTTTCTCACCAAGTTCAATTACTTTGCCGTTCAGCGAGTCAATTTCTGTTTTGATTTTTCTTTGAATGTCCTGATGGGTTGATGAAAAATGTTCATAGGTGTCAGGGACGAGTTTGGAGTAAAATATGTCCTTATACTCTTTAGAGCTATTCCATAGTGTTGAATATCCGGATACCTTAATGACTTCAAAGATTTCATCAATGATTCTGTCCATGATTTCTATTGAATATTCATTTTCAGTTAATTTTCCATAGTTTACATTTAATATTGTGCCTAAAGGATTTAGGGCGCAGTTGTAAATCATTTTAGCCCACAGGTACCTGTCAATTTCATTTGTAATATTGCAATTGATTCCTGATGCAGTAATCATATCTGCTATCTCTTTCAATGGTTTTGGATTTTCATGCTGAAGTGATCCAAGCAAAATTGGTTCTGTATAAACGGTAACCTCGCTGATATGTCTTTCATGCCTTTGGAACCCTGTGATGACCCGTGCTGAGAAAACCTTATCTTTCGTAAAGTATTCAAGATATGCCTCGTCATTTCCAAATCCATTTTGAAAGATTATTATTTTTGTTGTGTCCTTAAGTATTTCCTTGTGGTTGTTTAAGTTTTTGGCAATTTCGCTGTTGGCTGTTGTTTTTGTTGCTATGAAAATATAGTCAAATGTATCTTTTGGAATTTCCGAGTATTTCTCATAGACTGGGATGTCCTTAATTTCATAATGTGTGAACAATCCGCATCTTTTGATTCCATTTTCCCTGATTGCAATGGCAGTTTCGCCCCGTGCAAAGATTGAAACTTCCGCTCCCTGTGATGCGACTGAAGCTGCAAGGCCTATGCCCACTCCTCCAGCGCCAATTAATAAGATCTTCATAATATCTGATTTGCTTTTCATCATTGAAATACTTTTTAGGCAAATCTAAATTGAAAGAGCATTTAAAATTCTTGATTTTGGATAAACTAAATAATTATTATTTTATTAACCTAAAAATTACACAAAAACAGATTAATTTAAATATAATGAATTCATTATATATCTATTAATTTAAGGGGCATACTCATGAATTATTTGAATCGTGAAAACAATACTCAAAAGGTATATCTGACAGAAAACACTTTGGATGTTTCTGAAATATTGGATGAAAACTATGATTATATTGTCGAGTCCATGAAAAACGAAGGATTTTCAATTAAAAATCCAACATGCAGCCTGTTCAAGGAACTGGTTTTCGAAAACAAGGTGGTAGGTTTCTGCACATATGACTATTCAAGACAATTTATGACTTCTGCCCTTAACAACATTTATGTCATTCCCCAATTCAGGGGAAATGGGCTTTTTTTGGAAGAACTTGAAAAGACCATGAAAGAGCAGAACAAGCCAAGCATTGTTGAGCCTACAAGACTTGTCGTTGAGCTATTGATTAAATATGGATTTGCAAAAAAGATAACTGATAATATTGCTGCAAGTTCCATTGAATTTATCGTGCCTGGAGCACATGTCCTGTCAAATATAGACTATGATTCCTCAGAGGAGCTGGCTACCCATTTTTATGATTTAAATATATGTGCAAGCATTCATTTTCTTGACTTGAACAAGTCATACATTGCCTACAGCAGTCCTCTAAATTATGATATCCTTCATTATGACTGTTTGGAAAAGAGAAACAAAATGGATGGCGGATATTTTGAAAATACTCGCGAACTGTTCCTGAAACATGATGATGACTTTATAGATGCAGTCATTGAACTTGAGGAAAATCTTAACCTGAAGACATACACATTGGATGAAATCATAGGCAAGGGAGATGAGTTTTCACACTATATAGAATCATTGATTGATGATGCTCATGTAACTCGCCAAAAGGCTTTGGAAATCAAAAATCAAATAAAAGAGGAATATGAAGCAGGAATGATATTGAATGAATCGCTACTGATAAGACTGGCCTATCTGTTTGAAAAACCATCGGAAGCGACTATAAAATCACACTTGGATACATGCCCATACTGCGACATGCCAATTGATGATCATGACAAGTTCTGTCATTTCTGTGGGATAAATCTGAATTATGACTGTGAAGATATGTTTGATAGCCTGATGGATACAATAAAAACCAATGATGATGATTTTAAAGAGGACATCCGATATGTTGCATACAAGTTCCTGAAATTGATTGATGATGGAATCGATTTTGAATATGCTGTAAGAACAATTGAAAATACATACAGCATAGAATGGGATAAACTTGAAGGATATTTGGAAATGAACAATTATTTCAATGGAAAAATCACTGACGAAGGATATGAATTTATGATGAACCATCCCCTCAATTACTATGAAGAATTTGACATGAGTTGCATTGATTACACTGATTTTGAAAGGTATTTCTACAAAAATTCCGATTTAAGTGGAATCGAGATATGTCTGAATTATTTAAATCAATTTAGTGATGATGAAGATGTTCAGGAAATAATTTCCGAGATAAAAAGCTACATTTAATATTCGTCGCATAGTTTCCTGTATGTGCAGTATTTGCAAAGAAACTGTCTTCTTGCCGGAAATTCTCCGTCATTTATTTTTTCTCTAACTTCATGCAGGGTATCAATAGCATGGTTGATTTCTCTTTGATTTAGATATTTGCGTTTGTTGTCTTCATCGCAAACATCCAGAAGCCTCAATTTTCCATTTTTTGTAAAAAATACGCCTACGCTTGAAACATTTCTGCCGTAGACATTTTCAACAAGCAGCTTATAGTAGCATAGCTCCAGGCGGTACTTTGAAAATGAACTTGATTTGGATGTTTTATAATCGATTACAACAAGACCTCCATTTTCATCCTCTAAAATGATATCGCAAATTCCTGAAAACCTGTTTTTTTCATCAAGCAGATATTCTTCATTTGAATATAGCTTATAATTGTTTTTAACAAAGACTTCATTGAAAAACAGGCCAAGGTTATCAATATGCTCACTTAAGTCATATCCGATTTCCAAATCATAGGCAATCTTTAAAAGTTCGTTTCTTATGTCTATATCGTTTATCTCATCGCCGAACTTTTCTGTGAACTTTTCGGCTATTAGATGAACATCACTTCCAAGCGCCATATATTTGTTTTGAGGCATTTCAATTTCATCTATATATTGAAATTTAAACTCCAAAGGACACTTAAGATAAGAATTAACTTTTGATTTAGACAATTTCATAGTTACACTTAAAAAAAAAGTTTTTTGAGAGTAAAAAAACTCTCTTAATTAAAATTTTACCATCTGTTAATTTTACCATCATTGCTTGAAGAGCCACCGACGGAATCTATAATGTTTTTACAAGAATTAATGAAATATTCACTGTTGGAATAGGTAATGTTGGTTCCAGTAATCTTGTAGTTCTGATTGTTTTTAGCAAAATAGACATCAGCATTATAGCCTTCACCACTTTCTTTGTATAAGAAATATGCAGGCACTCCATTTTGGTTAATTTCCTGGCTGGAGCTGTATGATCCTTGACTAACTAGATTGTTGTAGGTATTAGTTAAATTAAGTGAACTGTCGATTTGCTCAACTAAAATTTTCACTCCCGTACTATTATCAACTAATCTAACAGCAGTATCGTTAACTTTGGTATTTTTAAAGTTGCCTATTTTGGCAAAGTTACTATCACCAAGTTTAACTCCATTATTGCCAGCATTAACAGTAGTGGCAGTATTATCATTTGAATCAAGAATATTTAAACCATTGGCACCAAAATTAATGCCAACATAAATAACAATTAAAATGATAAGTAAAGCATAAAGTTTTTTCATACTATCCATACTAAATAATTTTGATTTTTAACTATATATAATTAAGTTAAAACAAAGAGGTTTAACATAATGCTATTTTTCATCATTTTTAACTACTTGATATGTATGCATTGATGCAGTTAATTGGATATTGTCAAAACTATTTTTAATAAGTTTCAATAAATTTAGTTACAAGTGAGATGAATTTATCCACTTAAAAAAATCGGAGAGTAAAAAAATGAAAATTGTTGCACTTCAAGCAAGTCCACGTAAAGGTGGAAATTGTGATGTATTAATGGATGAAATGATTAAAGGTATTGAGGAAAACGGTGGAGAAGTAGTTAAATATTACCTTGAAAAAGAGGAAATTGCAGCATGTAAAGCATGTATGTACTGCGCTGAAAATCCTGAATGCGTTCGCGCAGATGATGGTAACAAAATATTGGATGAATTGGTCGCTGCCGACGGTGTAATCTTTGCAACTCCAATTTATTATGGTCAGATGTCTGCTCAAGGTAAACTAATCATTGACCGTTTCTACAGCATTGGTCAAAATCCTGATAAAAGTTTATCCGGTAAGGCTGCATTGATTTTCACTGAAAATCAGCCTGAAGGAACCTATGCAGACTACATTGAACTTACAAAATTCTCACCATTCACATTTATGGGATATGAAGTAATCGGCCATGTGGATGCAGGTAGTGCAGGTCCTGCTGGAATTGTAGCTACCGAACAGGAAGACAAATTAAAAGAAGCTTATGAATTAGGTTTAAAATTTTAAGTTAAAAAAAGTAGATTAGAATTGTTTTCTAATCTATTATCACTATTTTTTGTATTTGCCATCCACTTCTAATCTGAATTTCAAATTTTTGGAAAGAATATTTTTAAATTAGAAAATCTAAAAATAGTAATATAATAATTTCAGGTAGTTGACATGGGTTTAGGTTCACTTTTCAAGAGAAATAAAAAAGATAAAAAAGAAGAAAAAGTCGATAAATCACACATTGATATTGATGTTGGCAGTTGTGACGGCTGTGAGAAGTGTGTGATAGCTTGTTCTAACAATGTGTTTATGCTTGTCGAGGAAACATGCAGCGTTCGTGACCATCAGGTCTGTAGAAACTGTAAAGTTTGCATGGCCATATGCCCAAACGACTGCATTACAGTAAATTAAACTGTTTTAAATATGTATTTTGGATGTGGTTGCTGTGAAGGATATGTGGGGATTGACTGTAAGGGGAATATGTGAAGTCAATGGAAAAATTTTACTTTTGAAAGTCAGATCAAAATCAAGCCATGATGCAAACAGATGGGAAATTCCCGGCGGCAAAGTCAAAAAAGGAGAATTTTTTGACGATGCATTAAGAAGAGAATATCTGGAGGAAACAGGACTTGAAATTACAATTTACTCTCTTTATAATACCATTCAAAATAACTATACTGCCTGCAAGACAAATGAGAAAATCAAATCAATTCAGCTAATCATGAAAGTAACTTCAAATAGCGATGATGTATCAATAAGTGAAGAGCATGATGAATACGGATGGTTTTCAAAAGATGAAGTATGCAAAATGATTAATGAAAATCTGCTGTCAAAAGCTGCAATGAATGCATTTAAAAAAAATAAGGAATTATAGGTTAAGCTCTTCAGCGCCTATAACTTGAATATCTGTTTTTTCAACAAAATCTTTAGTTTCTTCATTAAATGATTGGAAATGTGGGGATGCCATATGTTTTTTTAGGTCATCTAAAGTTTTCCATTTTTCAACAAAGGTCAATGTATTGTCATTTAAAGATATTAATAATTGGTAATCAATATTTCCATCTTCTTCATGAGTTTTTTCTATTAACTCTTCTGAAATTTCAATAATACTGTCTTTACAACCATTTTTCGGATATACTTTAGCTAAAACAACAATGAAATCCATTGTTACACGCTCCTTTTTTTGGTAGAATATAATTATAATTTCATATTACTTAAAAATTTTGAATTTATTCTATGAGTATGTTTATAAATTATAAAATAATTAAATAGATTGTGTGAATTATGAAATTGAAATCCAAATTAATTTTTATTTTAGTTTTTTTATTTATTTTCATTAATGTTGCATATGCTAGCGACAACAACATGACTGAATTAACAGCAGATGACGGAATCGGTGAGTCCAGTATCGATTCACTGATACTAAAGGAAAATTCATCAGTTGGTCAGGAAAATAGTTCAAATAAATCACAACCAGTAATTTCAATTGATTCAACTAAAGTAAAAAGTAAAGATACATTGAATATATATTTAAAAGATTATAACGGAAAATCATTGCCTTTTAAAAGCTTAAATGCATCAATTAATAATAAAAACCATAAATTATCTACAAATTCAAAAGGCATTGTAGTATTGAACATTAATCTTCCTGCAGGCAAATATGATTTGAAAATTTCTGTTGGTGAGGATGACAATTTCACATCACTTTCTAAAACATTCAAGATAACTGTATCAAAATCATCTACAAGCATTAAAATGTACTCTAATTTCGTTTTAAATAACAATTACTGTTACATATATTTGAAAGATGATAATGATAATGGGGTCGCATCAAAAAAGGTGACTGTCAAGTTAAATGGAAAAACGTTTTCAAGAAAAACAAACAAAAATGGGCAGATTGGCATAAAGATTAAATCTTCATCAAAAATACTTACCTTAAGATACAAATTTGATGGTGACAGTTACTATAAGGCTTCGTCTAAAAAAATCAGTTTTTATGTAAATCAGCATACTTCAATTAAGATTGGCAATTCCAGACTGATTACCGGCGGTTTTGTAAGGGTATATCTAAAGGATGAATCAATATCAAAAATTTGGAAAAAAACTATCAAAATCAAAATTGGAAATAAAAGATTTTCCAAAAAAACCAATTCCGAAGGCATTGTTGTCATTAAACCTAAAATGAGCGTCGGCAAATATAAAATTACGGTTAGTGTTGGCAAGTATTATACATCTAAAATTATAAGATGTTTTAATGGAAATGTTAAAGACCCGTTAAAAGAGCCAATTCCATTGAGAAATGGGGTGCCTGATATTGATGTGATGCCGGTAAACTTTGTTTGGGCTGATGGAAGCGGATCATATACACTTACCAAGGCACAATATAGGGAAGTTTTAAAAAGGGATAGTTATTGTCTGTTTTTAAATAATAAATTAACCAAGTACACTTTCTTTAAAACAAAATCCTATCCGAATACAAATCATTTAATCAAAAGAGAAAAATGGAATGTGATAGAAAAGGCAATTAATCAAAAACTTGTAGATGCAAATAAGCATGGTTACTGGCCAGGTTCCATTACTGTGTCTTTAAAAGGCAAATCCTTTTCATATCCTGAAATCAGAGACTGGCAGGATACATATTATACCTGCGGACCGACTTCATGCAGCATGTGCAGTCAGGTTTTAAAGAATTACTTGTGCGAATCATACCTTGCCAAACATTCAGGAACAACAAGAGCGGACGGAACTGCATGTTCTGGAATGGTTAAAGCTTTGGAAAAGAAAAATTTTGTTTGCACATATTTCTATAGGAATTCATTTTCAAAAGCATTGGAAGAACTTAAAAAAGGTGGATGTGCTGTAGTTTTTCATGCTAAAAATCATTATGTGGCTATATTAGATATAAGTAATGATGGTAAGAAAGTTTTGGTCAGCAATTCATATGGTAGCTATGATGATATTCCTTCTAAATGGCTCACAGTAAAATATATGAAAACCAGATATTACAAGAATTACGATGACGGTTTAATCGTTAGGCTAAATTATAAATTAAGCAAAGGCGTTCAAAATCAAATCAATTCATATTATTCGAGCATGGCATCTAATTGGGTAGCTCACAATATTCATGAAGTTGTAAGTTAATGTAATGAATATTTTTCATTTTTTATTATATTTTTTTATTCGTGATTATTTTTTATTAAAATTTTATTAAATTTGTCTATTGTTTAACAATTTATTAAATATATGATAATATTCAAGATTATATTTCCAAATTTTTATATAACTTGAAGAACAATAATATAACTTATGGTAAAGGTAAGTATTTTAGGGTCAACTGGTGTAATAGGTAAAAATGTAGCATTTACCTTGGCAAGAGCCGATACAGTTGATGAAATTGTTATGTTTGCAAGGCCTCAAAGTGTTGATAAGGCGAAAGGTGAAACATTTGATATGTATGATGCATTGGCTGCTGAAGATATTGACTGTGAACTTATTCCTTCATGTGATTTTAAGGATATTGAGGGCTCAGCTATTGTGTTGATTACTGCAGGAATCCCAAGACAGGAAGGGATGAACAGACGTGATTTGGCTATTCCAAATGCAAAAATTGTAAGAGATTATTCTAAGCAAATTGCTATTCATGCTCCTGATGCCATTATTTTAATTGCAACAAACCCTGTTGATATAATGACTACTGTTGCTTTAAAATATTCTGGTTTTGACAGAAAAAAAGTTATTGGAATTGGAAATCACTTGGATTCCTTAAGATTGAAAGCATATTTCTCTCAATTCATAAATATTAACAGTTCAGAAGTACATACAAGGGTCATTGGTGAACATGGAGATCATATGGTTCCTCTTTTGAGTTCAACAACAATTGGGGGTATTCCTTTAAAGTATTTTATTAAATCTGTTGACATGGATGTCAAAAGACTGGTTAATCGTTTAAGAAATGCCGGAAATACAATTATCAGTAAAAAAGGCGCAACGGAATATGGTCCTTCATTTGCTATTTCAAATTTAATTTCAACAATCATTACTGACAGCCACAAAATATTGACTGTAAGCACATATCTTAAAGGTGAAATTGAAGAAGTCCATGATGTCTCTTTAGGAGTTCCTGTTGTTTTATCAAAAAAGGGAATAGCTATGGTTGTTCCGATTCATATGAGTGACTATGAAAAGAACAAGTTTCATGAAGCATGTCGGATAGTAAAGGAAACCACGGATGAAGTTATACAAGCTCTCGATGATGATTGGTGAGTGATTTTTTGAAGAATTTCATTCATAAGTGGACACACTCAAGCCTGATTTTAAAAATCATAATTGGATTAATAATTGGTGCCATTTTAGGTGTCGCATGTCCTAATGTTACGATTATTGGTCTTCCGGGAGAACTATTTGTAAGTGCTCTTAAGGCAATTGCTCCACTATTGGTTTTTGTTTTGGTTAGTTCGGCTATTTCAAAGGCAAGCAGTGGAATCGGTTCAAGATTTAAAACAGTAATAATACTCTATTTGTTTTCCACATTTCTCGCAGCAATAATTGCAGTTACTGGAAGCTATTTGTATCCTGTGGATTTGCATCTTTCTTCAGTGAGCAATGCAACAGCACCGGGCGGACTTGAGGATATTGTATCAAACATGCTTTTGAATGTCTTTTCAAATCCTATAAAATCATTGTCTGAAGGTGAATATCTCGGAATATTGTTCTGGTCAATTGTATTTGGAATTGCACTTAAGTCAATTTCATCTGATACAACAATAACTGTCTTGACTGATTGTGCAAATGCAATCACAAAAATCGTTCGAGGAATAATACAATTTGCACCGATTGGAATAATGGGTTTGGTATTCACATCAGTTTCTGAAAGCGGTTTGGGAATATTTACGCAGTATGGTCAATTGATTCTATTGCTGGTTTCATGCATGGCAGTAGTGGCTTTCATCACTGATCCGATTATTGCAGGAATTGCATTAAGAAGAAATCCTTATCCGTTGGTATTCACATGTTTGAAAGAAAGTGGAATAACTGCATTTTTCTCAAGAAGTTCTGCAGCTAATATTCCAGTCAATATGACACTTTGTGAAAGGTTAGGTCTTGATCCTGATTTTTATTCTATATCCATTCCTTTAGGGTCTGCAATTAATATGGAAGGTGCAGCAATAACAATTACAGTCATGACATTGGCCGTTTGCCATACGGTGGGGATAAGTGTTTCACTTCCGACAACAATTGTATTGTGCATTATTTCAACTTTGGCGGCATATGGTTCTTCAGGTGTTGCCGGAGGTTCCCTATTGCTTATTCCGATGGCATGTTCATTATTTGGAATAACTCCTGATATTTCTATGCAGGCTGTGGCTGTAGGATTCATTATCGGAGTAATTAATGATTCATGTGAGACTGCCCTCAACTCTTCCGGAGATGCGCTTTTCTCAGCAACTGCCGAATATCATGACAGGCTTAAGCGCGGTGAAGAAATGAATTTTTTAGGTGAATTTGCAAAATGATTCATCTCCTCTTTTTTAATTATTTTAATATATTAACAACTTAAAAACAAATCTTTAAAAACATTGAAATTTATATATTTTTATATAATGACTTTGGAGAAAAGAAATGGCTAACGATAATTCCAAAACGGTTGAAATTAATAGATTGAAATCTCCTTTGAAATATGAAGATTACAAGGTTTATGACAGTCATGGAAATGAGATAAAGGGCATTGAAACTTTTTCTAAGTTGCAATATGTCATTGAACCCAACAGCAATATTTTAAGTGATGATGAAATCTTGGAATATGCTCCAAACTCAAAGGAAGCTGCTAAAGTCAGACTCAGAAAGGGGGTTGGAAACAACTCTGATGTGATGCTGATTTATGATTCCCTTCCATGGATTTTAGGATTTTATTATACGATTTTAATTTGCATTGCAATACCTGTCATATATGGAGGAAATAAATCACTGATGTTTTTTGTTTTGATTTTAGCCATACTGCCTTTGCTTTATCTTTACTATATATTTAATTTAAAGAAATATGTTGATAAAAGTTCCAAAAAACAAATAAACAAGTCCAGATTCGCCGGCATTGGCAGAACTTCACAAAAGCCTCAATCCGAAGGTTTGGAATCACTCAAAAAATATGCCGATGAAATCGAAGAGCTGAAAGCAACATATGATTCAAAAGAGATTGCTGTCAGGAAATTGATTGAACAACGCTTTGAACCTCCGCAAATAACTTATGAACGGTTCATGACAATCATTGATAAATCCCATGACTTGTTTTATCATGAAGCTGAAAGCGCACTTAATATAACTAGATTGGCTGTTGAAGATACTCCAAGAGTTGAAAATGAAATTCAAAATAAAATCAATACATTAAAATCAATAATCGACCAGATTGAAGATTTAACCAATGAGCTTGTGATAAACATTAGTTCCGATGATAAATCCAACGAGGATGTCAAGAATTTGGTAGATGACATGGAAAACTTAATAGATTCTGTTAAAGATTACAAATAGTGGATTAAAATGACAAAAAAATGTCCTAAATGTGGAAAAGAAGTGCCTGATGAATCTAATTTTTGTCTTGCATGCGGATGCCATTTGGATCATGATGGTGGTGGCAAAGAAGAATCAAAGGTATTTTCAAACGGCAAAATCTTTTTGGTTTTAATTTTTGTTGTACTTATTGCTGGAGGCATATTGATATTTTCAATGGGTGGAAATGGCAACAATAATAACGGCCAGGTCGTTGACAGCCAGATAGCCAAGGAAGCCAGTGAATTTTCACTAACGATAAGTGATGTAAACGGTTATTATAGTAAAGAAAATAAAAATTACCTCTTTTCGACAGAGGTGTTGTTCCAAAAGGTTCCATCAAATCAAAAAGACTATATTGTAAAAGTTACATATCTTGATGAGAATAATACTGATATTGGTCATGAGATGGAAAGCTTAGCCAAAGTTTATTATAAAACTGACCATGCAATAACTGTTGGTTACCACAATTCATACAAGTATATGAATGTCGATTCAGTTAAAGTAGAAATACTGAAAGAGGACAAAGTTATTAAGGAATGTTCGACAAAAGTTGATAAAAATAAATTTAATTTTTAAGTTAATCAAACAAAATAAGGTGATAAAATGGCGGAATTTTCACTTGATGTTGATGAAATTAAGAAAGGTATGGATGATATTTCCAAATCATCCCAAAGAAATGAACTTCTTGCTACAAGATTTGTAGATATTAATAAAGGCGGTCAGGATGCTGAAAATATAGGCGAAAAACTCTCAGAGCTGGACAGACAGATGAAAGATTTGGATCCAAGTAAAGTGGATTTCACAAAGAAAGGTGTTTTAGGAAATCTCATGAATCCTGTTCGCAAATACTTCGCCAAATATGAAAAGGCGGAAAATTCCATTTCAAACATTGTCGAATCACTTGACCACAGCAGTAAGGTATTGCAAAATGACAATGTAACCATATTGAATGAGGAAAATAACCTAAGAGAAGTTACCAATAAATTATTGGCCGATATTGAACTAGGTAAAAAGATGGACGCATCCATTGAATTGCAAATACAACAGGCTGAACTTGATGGTGTAGACCCTGAGAAAATAGCATTTGTAAAAGAAGAAGTCCTGTTCCCATTAAGGCAAAGGATAATGGATATGCAACAGATGATCGTTGTAAACCAACAGGGAATAGTGTCATTAAATGTAATTAGAAGAAACAATAAGGAATTAATTCGTGGAGTTAACAGGGCTAAAAACGTAACAGTGTCTGCTTTAAGAACTGGTGTTATGGTTGCACGTGCACTATATGATCAAAAAATAGTGATGGACAAGATTCAGATATTGAATGAAACTACCAGTGATATCATTGAAACCACTTCACACATGCTAAGGCAGCAAGGAAGCGAAATCCAAAAGCAAAGTGCTGAGACAATGATTTCTCCGGAAGTATTGAAGGCAGCATTTTCTGAAGCAATTGCAGCTATTGAAGATGTTAGTGTTTATAAAGAACAGGCACTTCCAAAAATGAAAGAAACAATTGATTTGTTCAGTGACATGGCTAAAGATGGTCAAAAAGTAGTCGAAAAAATCGAAACAAACAACAATAACCGTTTACAGTAGATTATTATGAATGCTTTTGAAAAGATTAAAAAATCATGGTGGGTAATTTTCCCTTTCACATTCATTTTTCCGGGATTCGGTTTTATCTATATTGGGATGAAATTCAACAATAGGAACTGGATTTTGGAAGGCATTACCTATGAATTGCCATGGTTTTTCTATTTAGTGGCCTCTGCAATATATTCATCTTATTCAATGATTATATATTATGGATGGATTTTGTTTTTGGCAGCATTCATAGCATTAATCAGGTCAATAATGGTTGCCATAAAGCTAGTCGACATTTATGATATGGATGAAAATCCTGTTGTAACAAAGGTTACTTCCACTCCATTAGGGAAAGCCAAAGAGGATTCCAGCATAGGGGCTTGCTGTATTTGTGTTATTTTTATTTTTATAATCTTTGCATTCGTAGCAATACTTTAAGGAGAAAATTTAATGAAACTGATTGTTCAAAGAGTCACCAACTCCAGTGTAGAAGTGGATGGTGATATTGTAGGTGAAATTGAAAAGGGCTTGATGGTTTTGGTAGGATTTGGCCAAAACGACACTGTCAGAGAGGCAGACTATCTTGCCAAAAAACTGGTGAAATTAAGGATTTTTAAGGATGAAAACGGAAGAATGAACAAATCCGTTATGGATATTGGGGGCAAACTGTTGCTTGTTCCTCAATTTACATTATATGCTTCTACAAAAAAGAACAGACCTTCATTTCATAAGGCATTAAATCCGGATAAGGCAACTGAACTGTTTGACTATTTCACTGAACAATGCAGGCAACATGTTGATGTTGAAACAGGTGTTTTCGGCGCATATATGAAAGTCGATTTGTTGAATGACGGTCCGGTAACAATATTACTTGAAAAGGAATTTGATGAGGATTAATATAATTTTTCCCCAGTATATTCATTTTCTTCAGTGTAAATCCTGATTAATGTGTCAACAGTATCATCATACGAGTGTAGATAAACAATACTCCTTCACCGTCCTTTGCTCCTTTTTTGAAGCTGTCGTCAGGGTCATAGATTTTGGTTGAGTGAAGCGCCAATCTTGAGAGGTTCTGCTTAGGATGTGTTCCTGTCTTTTTGAATAGGGTATTTAGCCAATTGTATGCATTGTCTTTAAGATTTACTTTTGCAATAGGGTCTGCTAATGCCTTTTTTATTTTATCCTGTCTTTTTTGAAGTGTATTTTCAATTCCAAGAATTTCTTCTACTTTGCTAACATCCTTTTCAAGGCATCTGTATCCTTCTGGTCTTCCGGTAACTTTGATAATTCCATCAACGAAATCTTTTCTTCTAAAGTCTCTCATGTAACATTTTACCTTTTCAAAGTCTTCATCTGGAATTCTCTGATTGAGACCATAAAGATAACCGTATTCATTAGCGTCATAACATTTTGTTTCCATTTTTAACTCTTCTGCCATTCTAATCAACTCTACAATATGCTCTAATATGAAATATTATGGTTTAATGATTAATTTTCTTAACTTTTATTGTTTAAAAAAGTTTATATTAACTTATATTTTCACTAGCATATATTAAAAATCTTTTTAAATTAATAATCCAAATTAATTAACATGGCAGAAAATAACAAGAGCAATCGCGAATTCGGTTCTAATTTTGATAAGGATGAAGCCAATGAAATATTTGATAAATTAGATAAAATCAATTCTAACGATTCTAAGAATTTGGATAAAAATATGGTTTCTATTAAAGACGTTTCAGAATTATTGAAAGAAGCTAAAAATGTTGATGCTGGCAAAGCTATTGAATTATATAAAAGGGTTTTAGTTATAATGCCGGAAAATATTGAAGCGTATGAGGGATTGGCTGACATTTGTCGCAAACAAAAGGATAAGGAAAGTGAAAGGGATATCCTAAAGAAAGCTATTCAAAATGTTGACGGGTCCAGTAAAAATAATTTGATGAAAAGATTGAAGGAAATCAGTTAAATTGCATGTTTTAGAGGTAGAATCATGTTTCGAAAAATGAGAAGACACAAGCAAGAGTTATCAGAAGAGGAGTGTATTGAAATATTGACCGATGAACCTAGAGGTGTTTTAGCGCTTTTGGGGGATAATGATTATCCTTATGCATTGCCTATGAGTCATGTCTTTGTTGATGGTAAAATCTATTTTCATGGAGCTATGGAAGGTCATAAGAATGATGCAATTAAAAAACATGACAAGGTATCCTATTGCGTGATGGATTCCGGCGTTAAAAAGGAGGATAGCTGGTGGTATACCTTCAAAAGTGTCATAATCTTTGGAAAAATTAAAACCATTAAAGACAAAAATGAAAAAATCGATAAGTTGACTTATCTTGGAGACAAGTTTTTTCCGACTCATGAAGAAACGGTACGTGAAATCGACAGACTACTTGATAAAACTGAAGTTTTTGAAATTACTATAGATCATATGTCTGGAAAAATTGTTCGGGAAAAATAGAATTGGTATTTTGGAGTGAAATTAAATATGGTGAGTCATATTTAATTTCAAGAGAGTAGTCATATGTTTTCATTAAATTAGAAAAATATCTTAGCCTAATTTAATCAATCGGAGTAGTAATGAAAAAATAGATTTTTAGGTAAACCTAAATTTTTTCACTATTAATAAATTATCAACTGTAGTATATAAATATTTTGGTATGCCTAAAGAAAAAATAATATATTCCAAGCAATAAAATATCTCTTATGATAGGCAACGATTGGGATTTGGCATTAAAGGAAGAATTTGAAAAGGACTATTTTTTAAAAATTAATGATTTCATCAATAAAGAATATGAAACAAAGACAATATATCCTCCATATGATGAAATATTCAATGCATTTAAATTAACACCCTTAAACGAAGTTAAAGTTGTTATTTTAGGCCAGGACCCTTATCATGAAAAGGGACAGGCTCATGGACTAGCATTTTCAACACCTGCGGGCAGGCCAAAACCAAGATCACTCAACAACATCTTTAAAGAAATCAATGCTGAATATGACTATCCAATTCCAGAATCAGGATGCTTGGAATCATGGGCAAATCAGGGCGTATTTTTACTCAATACAGTTTTGACAGTCGAAGAAGGTAACGCAAACTCCCACAGCAAATGCGGATGGCAAATCTTTACAGATAATGTGATAAAACTATTGGACAATCAAACTCAACCTATAGTATTTTTGCTTTGGGGAAAACAGGCTGAAAAGAAAAAGGAATTGATAAAAAATCCAAATCATCTCGTATTGATAACATCTCATCCTTCACCTTTTTCTGCAAGACGGGGATTTTTCGGTTCAAATCATTTTATAAAAGCCAATGAATTTTTAAAGAAGAATAATATAAAAGAAATAAATTGGAAATTATGATTCAGCTCATAACTCCAAAGTTGATGCCATTGCTTCCAACTGATACGAAGGAATGATGCCCCTTATCGTTTTGAGGGTAATCATATCTTTGGGATTCAATTGCATTTACAACCTTATAATTGTTATACTCATTATTGAGCAGAGAATAGAATTCTGTCTTGTTGTAATTTGACTTGTTTGCACTTTTCACCACTTCTTTGATTGTTGGTGTTATGTCACTGCCTCTCCATGCGATATAATAGAAATCATCGCCTGCTGAAAACCATAGCTTGGAGTTGTTTGCTCCGTCATGGCGGTCATATGTCATGAAATGAATTGCATCATGGCCTGCAACATTAACTTTTTTGATGTGACTGTTGTGCTCCAGGAAATAGCCATACAAATCCAGTATTCTTGGATTAACGTATCTTATTGTAAAAACATCAATGTCCTCATCGAATTCATACATGTTGAAGTCGCTTGAATAGGGATTTTCGTATTCCGGAGGAATCTTGAACTCCTCATAGCCCACAATAGCCTCAGTCCAATTGGAGCTATCAATAGCATTTACTGCATTAATTAAAAACATTATCATAAAAATTAAAATCATGATTTTTTTAAGCATGTTAAATACTGTGTTTGATATTATTTAAATAGAGTATGGAAATCATTGTTAAAATGCAATTTCATTTGTTAAATTATGATTTTATATTTTGAAGTTCTTCTGTCCCTGTCTTTTGAGTCCATATCAACTAAATCATAAACTAATGGATTTGAAATAAGCATTTTCCAAATTTCATAGGTAACATTGATAAAGTCATCATTGAGTTTTATATGGTCACGGATTATGGGGCATTCATATGGAAATTCAGTTTCATCTAAAACTAGATGGAATTCACCATTTTTAGATATGTGAGGTACCAAAGGAAATGTTCTGCATTGAATCGGTCTGATTGACCTGTCGCATCTTGGCGGATTTTTGCATTTTACAAGGTATATATTGTCTTTCCATGAATGGGGATATCTGATTTCAGATGAGTCCATGTAATATAGTTCAAAATCAGGGCTGTCTTCATACATTAACTCTTCACCCGGAAGTAAGTATAAGACAAGCTCTTCTGCGTGTGTTTCATCAGCATCGTAAACGCAACACACTTCACCGCATAATTTTCCACAATCAAAATCGACAGGAGTTACCTCATCAAGTCTTTGATAAATTCTTTGAATTGTTTTTTTCATTTCTTTTGCTGTAATTTCCATATTATCTAAATGATACATTAAATTTGAAATTAATTAAATTTTTTGAAAAGTTATTTAATGTATGATGGGAATATATATTTTAAGGTGAATATTTATGTTAAAAAAGTTATCCATTTTGATAATTCTAACTATCTTCATGATGGGCTTTGTATCAGCTCAGGAAGTGTCCGATTTTAAATTTAATAGTGATTTTAAAGGTGTTGGCAATGGGGTTTATCATAAATATGGTTCAACACGAGAACCGGAACAAAGTTTAGCGATTGTTCCATTTTCCAAATCCAGTGGCGATGATTACTTTAAAAATGACACTAAATACAATTATACTGTAAATGAATCAATAAATAAAACTTATAATTTCGTTGACAAACCTTTAAAAGAGCAAGGATCATGTGAAATAATCAAAGTAGACGGCAAGTATTTTATTGTAGAGTCATGGCAAAAAATTAACAGTAAAAGCTCTTTTAATGTTACATTTAAAAATCTCATGGAATTCAATAAGTTAAATAATGTTGATCCTGTTAATGTATCTGAAGTTGTCAAGTAAAGCATTTCCTTTATGTGATTTATTAAATATTTATCAGAATATAATATTGTAAAAAAATTAAATCGCCTCTTGGAGAGTTTTACATGAGTGATTCGGAGTTAACAAATACAGAATTAATAGACTCTTTTGACTGCAATATCATATCTAAGAAATTGGCATCCATAAACAATAATGTCAGATTCTCAATTTTGGAAATTTTAAGGGATTACAGCAAAGAACCCTTATATTCTCGTGAAATAAATTCGATTCTTTTAAATAAGTATAACATTTCCATAACAGTTCAAATGCTTGGACAACACCTGAAGCAGCTTGTCGAATCTGAGCTGATTGAAGAGGGGGCTGTCAAAAAAGAAGTAGTAAATAAAGTTGGACAAAGAAATGTCAATGGATATTCATTGAAGGACAATGCCTTTGAAGATTTGTTTTTGGAAATATCCTTCTTTTCCGATGAAATCTTAACATTCTTTGATTTGCACAAAATCCATCTTGCGTTGGAAGAGGGTTCTTGCATAATAACAATATTCAATGGGCCTGATAAGGGTAAAACATTCATGGTGCACAAAGATGAATGCATATTGATTGGTCGTAAAAGCAGTTTCACAGATGAAGACTTTGAATTTCCCGTGATTCTGTTGGACAATGAATATGAAACAGTTTCAAATGTTTCAAAACCTCATTTAAAGCTATTCAATAATCAAGACAAATGGTATGTTGTTGATGGCGGAAGTTCAAACGGAACCTTTATAAAAGATATTGAAATTCCAATAAACAAAGCTGTTGAAGTTAAAAATAACTCTTTTGTAAAATTATCCAGGGGCAATGGCGGAGCCGTAATTCACGTTTCCTATTAGAATTTGGTGATGTTGTTGGATTTGGATGATATTAAAACTTTGGTTGGCGAATTCTTCAATGGCCAATATGAAGTTAAAAAGTTTTTAGGCGAAGGATCGTTTGCCAAGGTTTATCTTGTAAAGCATAATTATCTTGAAGACCTTCGGGCAATGAAAATCATCAAGGAGCCTGTAAGTCCTACAACCAACATCAAATCAGTATTCAAAGAAGTGATGCTTGCAACCAAATTGAGGCATGAAAATATCATAAGCATATATGATGCAGGAATCATGTCAACATTCAGGCAAAATAAAAAAGATTTGGCTTTTTTTGTAATGGAGTACGTACAGGGCGGAGATTTGGAACAATATCTGAATTCCTTTATAAATTCAGATATTCTGATGCCTATCGATAAGGTGCTTACTTTAATAAAACAGATATTGATGGGATTGAACACACTTCACATGTCAAATCCTCCAATAATACACAGGGATTTAAAGCTTAACAATATCCTGCTTACTTTTGATAACTTTGGTGAAATTATCGTTAAAATTTCCGATTTTGGCTTTTCAAAGGAGGTTACAACAGGAATTTCAGACATTGACATAGTGGGCACAAGACCGTATATGGCTCCCGAATGCTTTAACAAAGAAATATCCACCATGACTGATATTTATGCGGTAGGTGTTATTTTTTATCAGCTTTTGACAAATAACTTTCCATGTGACATTGGGGAGTTTTCCATGGAAGACCTGCTGGAATTGAATCCTTGGAAGACACAATTCAAACCTCCAAGCCACTACAATAAAAATGTTTCAACAAATCTTGATGAAATTGTCATGAAGTGTCTGCAAACAAATCCGAAGGACAGATATCAAAATGCTTCCGAACTATTGTATGATGTTGAAATAGCCATCAATAAACTGGAACCTGCTGGTTATATGGATAACGCAAATGAGTCTATTGAGGTCTCTTGTGATTATCTTATCAATGATTCTCTTAAGTATGCCTTCAGGTTGGCTAAAAGGGAAAACGGATTGGATAGTGCTATTGAAATTTTGGAAAATGAATTGTTGAATGATTATGAAGTCCGCCAGCATTATGGTGAAACGTTAAAGATGTGGAAATCTCAAAATCCAGATGTAAAACTAATTTCAAAAGCGTTCACCGTTAATCTCGGTGGAAAAAATTATTATTTGGCAATCGATTTGGTGAAGGAGGCAATAGCTTACAATCCTTCAATAAAAAATAAATTCGGCCATTATATTGATTTGTGGAAAATTTTCATTGACCTGTCAAAAGATGTCAATCTGATTAAGGCAATCCTTTCGCTGGAAGAGCTTATGGAAAAAAATAAGCATGTCATGGAGATGTATGCTCCAATTATCAACACCCTTAAAACTTATTCTGTTGAAGAGATTGTTGCACAGTCAAATCATTTGGTCAATTTGAACAATCTGGTTGATGCAGCCAATCTGATGGAATTTGCAGTCGTTTTTGATTCAAGTATCAGGGACGCTTATGAATATAGGTTATCTTTATGGAAACAGAATATGAATCATGAATTTAAGGTATCCAATAAGTTCAAGGACAATACCATTGACTATGCAATTGATTTGGGAACTACCGATTCCATTCTTTCATACTATAATGGTGGAAATCCTATTGTTATCAAAAATTATCTTACTGGTGATGATTTTACACCTTCAGCTGTTTTGATTGATGGGGATAACAATATTCATGTAGGCGAGGATGCTAAAAATGCCTTGTGGGCTGATGATAGGAATGCAGTTTCCGAGTTCAAGCATGATATGGGATTATCGATTCCTTTCAGTTTTCAAAAATCTTCACGTATAATGCAGCCTGAAGAGCTATCTGCGGAAATTCTGAAAGATTTGAGAACTTCTGCATATGAGCAGCTTGGCGTAAATGTTGAGCATGCGGTCATTTGCGTTCCTGTAAATTCAAACTACATTAAAACCAAAGCGATAAATGATGCTGCAGACCTTGCCGGATTGAGATCACATAGTCTTTTGCTGGAACCGGTTGCAGTTTCAATAGCATATGATTTGAAGGAAAATAATTGGCTTATTTATGATTTGGGCGGTGGCACTTTCAGTCTTTCACTGATTAGGTATTCCTGTGGTGAAATTGATAGTTTGAACAGTATCAGACTGGATGATTTTGGAGGAAATGCTTTTGACTGGGCTATTGTCGATGAAATTTTTGTACCCAAGATAGCCAAACAGTTAAAACTGGAAGATTTCAGGCGAGACAACAATGGATATAAGAGAATTTTTTCTAAGCTTAAGGTCGTTGCCGAAAATTCTAAAAAAGAATTGTCAAAAGGTAGCAGTGCAGATATATTTATTCATAATCTTTTCATTGATTATGACTTCACCTATACTTTAACAAGAGATATCTTCTTGGAAATTATTGAACCTTTGATTAAACCTACATTTAATTTAGTACAAAAGTTATTAAATGATAACTCTCTTTCAAGCGATGATATTGATAAGGTCATTCTTGTAGGTGGGTCATGCACAAGTCCGATAGTTCAGGAGTTAATCAATGAAAATTTGAAAATGGACCTTGAACATAGCATAAACCCGCTTACCGTTGTTGCCAAAGGAGCGTCAATATATGCTGGCATGCTTAAAAAGCCTAATGTTGACATTTCATCAAATCCATTTTCAATGATGTTAAATATCCAGAAAGATTATGTCAGCGGAAGGGTCTTTACGATAGATGACAAATATTCATTTCTGGGTTTTTATATTGAATTCATCAACGACCAATACTCGACTGGAAAAGTTCCAATCAATCTAGACGGCACGTTTAATGTGCCAATATCATATGGAGATTATGAAATAGTATTGTATGACCATAATAAAAAAGTCGAAATCGATGAAAAGTCCCCGATTTTAGTTAAAAACGATAAAATGTTCATCAAGTTTTTTGACAATGCATTTTCATCAAATTGCACCGTCATGTCTGAAATGGATATCCTGGATAAATACGAGTATTTATTAAAATCAATCGATTATCTCAATGAGTATTCCCGTTCAATAAAGGGCATAGAAATCATAGATTATATAGATCGGTTGATTGAATTGGTTAAAATCGATAAAAGGGCAATGATGTTGGCTTCAATATATCTGGATTATCTTGAAGACATAATAAATCGGGAAACGTTCAAATTGAACTTTTCAATGATTTTGGAGAATGTGAAAAATAAGCTGAATATTGCCAATCAGGAAAACCTCTTTGAAACAGTTGATTTCAATAGGGATTTGGACATTGCAGTCAATACAAATGACTTTGGCAAATTAAATAAGATTTACAATAATTTGATTGGGGAATATGTCAAATTAAACCGGGAGGAAGTTATTATTTCTAGCTTCTTCAATTTAAAAACCGAGGGTATTTACGATAAAAATAGGCAGTCATTTGAAGATTTATCCAAAAGAGCATCAGTTGCTTTAGATATGCACAATTATGATGATCTGGCGGTTATTGTTAAGGAGTTATATAAAATTGATGAAAGGTTTGCAGGTGATATTTCATGAAAAACGAAAAGAATTCTATAAAGGCAACAATTGTTTTAAATAAAAGCAGCTCCGATGGATTTCTGGAGTATCCCTTTGATTTGAAACAGGTAATTGAATCATTGGATGACATGTCCAAAGAATGACTTTTTTTTTGATTTTATGTGAAGGCAGATAATATATGTGTGTAAAATATTTATAGTTTTATGGACTAATTATATCTTAATTAGCTTTTTGATGTGTTTTTTTTATGGGTTACAAAAGGAATAAATTTAAAATAAACAATGTAAAAATAAATATTATTTTTACGCTGCTGTTTATTTCCAATATTATTCTATATTTGGCATTCATTAACAATTTCTATTCTGACAAAAATTTCCAGATTCCTTTTGGAACATTGAATAATATTATTACAATGGTTTCGGCAATCATAATTCTAGGATTCATTTCGACAAGGCTTCCCCAATTTAGAAAACTGGGGGACAGTTCAATTTATGAAGTATGTTATTTGATTATCATTGGAATATTGAGCATGGTTGTTTCTTATTTTAATAAGTCATCAAATACTGAAGCCATCATTGCTCCATATATGGAAATGTTTAAGGTGCTGTCAGTAATGCTGATATTCATGCTGATTACAACCAAGATAAAACCTTTTAAAAATATTATGAGAGGAAAGGTTACAAGGAAAAATCAGTTTCTGTGCCTTGTCATATTTTCCATTTTGGGATGCATTGCTTCATTATATCATGTATATGTCGGTGAAACTCCAGCAAATGTTAGGACTTTAATAATCATGATTGGCGGATTGTTTGGAGGGCCTTTTGTAGGTATACCTTCCGGAATAATTGCGGGAGTATTCAGATTTGCACAGGGCGGTGTGACTGCATTTCCATGTGCCATTGCAACTGTTTTATCTGGAGTTGTGGGTAGTCTGGTATACGTATGGAACGGTAAAAAAATTCTTAGGAGCCTACATTCAATATTGCTGATGTTCTATTTCATTGGATTTGAAATGCTTTTAATTGTAATTTTAACTCCAAACGAAATTTCTTTTCAATATGTGGAAGATATCTATCCTTTGATGTTGTTTGCATCAGTGATGGGAATGGCATTGTTTTTAATGATTGTCAGGGAACAGACACGCCCTAAAAAAGAAATTTCCTATGAAGAATTGAGAATGAATGAAATGGAAAATACATTGGAAGAACACATTGACAGAATCGAAGAGCTTGAAGAGGAAATCCAAGAGCTAAAAAATAAAGATTCAGATTAGTTTTGCAATTGTATACTCTCCTATATAATCGAAGAGTATTTCCGCCTTCTGTTCGGAGTTCATTATGTTTTTGATGTCACTTGCACTTTTTACTTCTTCAATTAAAGTGTAATCGCTGTTTGCAACATAACCGACAATATCATTGTCTTTCATGACTGCAACTGCATCGGGATCATGCTCATTTTCAATGTCCTTGACCAAATCGACGATGATTCCACTTTCTGGAGTAAAGTTATAAAAACTGCAGCCGGTAATGATTATTAAAATGTCTGATGTGTTGTTCAGATATTCGATTTGATTTTCCAGTTCGCTTAATCTATCAAATTCTTTATAGGCTATCAAATATGCTTTTTGAGCTTCAACAAGATCGTTTAAACCTTCCAATATTTCCGCTTTTAAAAAATAGAACTCGGATGGATCTTCACTTTCCGGAAGCACTTCCAATCCGTAATCGATCAGTTCCAATGCTTTGTCATAATTGCCTTCAGGGAAAAATGAAAGTTTGGCCCAATTGTACAGTGAATTTGCTTTGTTAATCTTAATGTCTGCTGATTCATTTATGAGCAATGCCTTATCAAAACATTCTACAGCCTTCTCATATTCTTTCAAGTTATCAAGAATGATTCCTTTCAGATTCCAATTTGTATATTCCTTGTCGCTTTGAAGTATCTCTTCGATTTTTTCCAGGGCTTCATCATACTTCTTCTGGTTGATTAAATGCTCTATTCTGGAAGTTTTTGATACTTTAAAGGTGGCCTGGTAAGTATTGTCATTTTGATTTTTCTTATCAATATTGGTATTGAGATAGTCTTTATTGTCCGTCATTTTAATCAATTTCAATGCTATGATTATCTATGGATTTTGATTGATATAATAGTTATATATTTAGTATATTAAATCCTATTTTTAATTATGTCTTTAATTGATGTAATGTATAAAAGGAGAAGTACAAGAAAATTCAATGATGAAAACATATCCAAGGATGAACTTGATTTGATTCTTAAGGCTGCTCTTTTAGCGCCTACTTCAATGAACAGAAAACCATGCAACTTCATGGTTGTTGAAAGAACTGAAACATTAAAACAACTCGCTAAATCAAAAGACCATGGCGCTGATTTATTGGCTGGAGCAAATAAGGCTATTGTAGTTATTGCTGATTCAATGGTTGCAGATACATGGATTGAAGATTCATCTATTGCATTGACTCATATGCATCTGATGGCAACGGAACTGGATATTGGAAGTTGCTGGGTTCAAATTCACTTAAGAAGTAAAGACGGCAAGGATTCTGAAGAGATTGTGAGGGATATCCTGAAAATAGATAATAATTACAGGATTGTGGGCATTCTTGCTTTAGGTCACAGTGATAATATTCCAGAACCTCACGATGAAAGTGATTTGGATAAAAATAAGATACATTTTTTGGTATAGTTAGAGGTTAAAATATGGATTATGATGTTATTTATATTGGAAGCGGAAATGCCGCATGGCAAGGGGGCCGTTTTTTAAGAAAAGCAGGCCTTAAAATATTGATTGTCGAAGAAAGCCTATATGGGGGAACATGTGCAAACAGAGGATGCAACTCAAAAGCCCTTCTTGACGCCCCATATGAAATAAAGGCTTTGACAGATAATTTTGAAGGCGTTGGAAAAGCAGGTAACTTTGAAGTGGATTGGCCTGCATTAATGAAATTCAAAAGGAAAAGAATTGCAAACATGGCTCCGTTTCTGGACGGCAAATTCGAAGAGTACGACCTTGATGTGGCTCATGGAAAGGGTATTATTGTAGATGAACACACAGTAAAGGTCGGTGATGAAACATTCACTACAGATAAAATCGTTATAGCTACTGGATTAAAGCCGGTAATTCCAGATATCCCTGGAAAAGAGTATCTGCATGACAGTACTGATTATTTGGACATTGATGAGCTTCCAAAACATTCCATTATTATAGGTGCAGGATTTGTGGGCATGGAATTCGCATCTATCCTTGCTGAAGCAGGCCTGGAAGCCGATGTAATCATCAGGGGGGACATGGCATTAAAGTATTTCCATCAGCCATACGTCCAAAGGGTAATTGAAATTCTTGAAGAAAAAAATATTCGCTTCCATTTTAATGAGCAGGTAAGCGAAATCATTAAGGATGAAAACGCAGTAATCGAAAACCCCGAAGCAAAGGTTTTAAACCTCGAAAAAGCTTTAAATACTGATGAAGAGTTGAGGGATCCTGAAGCCAAAATAGACAACAGGGCTTATGAAAATGCATTCACCGTCAAGTGTAAAAGCGGTCTTACTTTATGTGGGGACTATGTTGTTGCGGCTATTGGGCGTGAAGCCAATGTTGATGGAATAGGCCTTGAAAATGTGGGTCTTACAAGCACCAAACAGGGTATTAAGGTAAACGGACACCTGCAGACTGATGTTCCAAACATCTATGCTTCAGGAGATGTTGCTGATACTGGTGTTGCAAAACTTGTAACCGTTGCTATACATCACTCAAAATACCTTGCAAAGGAATTACTTGGTGAAGCTGGCGAAATTACATATCCTGTAGTTCCTGCTGTTGCCTACACCATTCCAAGAATTGCCACTGTCGGGGTTCCGGCATATGTTGCAGATGAAAGTGATGAATATGAGGTTCACACAATAAGATACGGCAATTCTTACTCCCTTGAACTTAAAAATGATGCCACTGCAGAGGCAAAGGTCATAGTTGATAAGGATTTGAACATTGTCGGTGCCGAAATATATGCTGCAGATGCTGAAAATGTAGCGAACATGTTTGCATTCATCATTAACAAGAAAATAACCCTTGAAGAACTCGATTATATGATTTATGCATTCCCATCAAGCAGTTCAGTGTGTCTTTATAAGCTGCACAATATTCACTATGACTTATAGAATGGGGTTTTTCCCATCTATATTTTTTAAAAAAGCGAAAACTTTTATATTAACATATCTAAAAGAATATATTTAGGTGAAATTATGAGTGAAGAAAAGATTACTTATGATGATGTTAAACAGTATGAAAAATTGTTCACATTAACTCCTTCATTTTTACTTGAACGATGGGCCAAAAAGAATACGAATTTGGTTTCCAAGTTTGAATCCAGAGTAGAATCCTTTTTGAATCACATGGATGACAACAAAAGGAAAAAACTGCACACTGTCTTAAATAGTGATATAGATGAATTGCAGCTTATTATGAAAGAAGCACATGAAAGAACCAATAAAAAACAATATAAGATTTTAGCAAACCCAAAATATAAGCAATTCATCGAAGAAAATCTTAAAGAAATTGAAAAAATGGTTTAGTGGGATGAGATATCTGATTTTACATCCCATTTTGCGGACCTATTAATAAAACATGTGGATGTTTTTTTCCAGTAACAGTTATTGCATGTTTTGCATTTGCTCTCACCATTACCTTCGATTTTCCATTCAACCAAAAAGCTAGGATCAGCTACAAAAGGTCTTTGCATTGAAATGTAATTGATATCGGTTGAATTCAAGATGTCATTAATCTGCTTTTGAGTAGTTGCGCCACCACCTAGAATAACTGGTATATCAACATTTTTGATTATTTTTTCGCTTGCTTCAATCAGAGGATTTTTCTCCCTGTTTTCCCGTGTGAAAAATTGCGGTGAACGTGGACGAGTTATCTGAAGTGAATCAACACCATATTTTTCAAGAATTTTAGCAACTTCAATTGTCTCATCCAATGTCATTCCATTTGTTGTTCCATCAAATGCATTTAAACGACAGTTTATATGAAGTTCTGTAGTCTCTTTAATCACTTTGATTATTTCCAAAACTATTTTCAAGCGGCTTAATGTACTTCCACCATATCTGTCGCTGCGGGAATTAAAATGAGGATTTATGAATCTGGATAGGAAATAGTAGTTTCCAAGACCTATTTGAATGCCGTCAAATCCTGCGTAATCGAACTTTTGGGCAGCAATAATCATGTCTGTCTGAATCTTTCGGATGTCCTCTATGGATATGTCGTCAATAGCTATATTTTGCTCGGTTTTCTTGTTGAATTGCACAAAACCAAGCTGGGCAAAAATAGGAACGTCATAAACATGGACCAAATCTGTCAGGTCACGGGCTTCACGGACAAATTGGGTATAGTTGACGGTATTGGAATATTTTGAAAAAACATCTCTCGGATACAATGAGTATAGTTCAGTAATTATTAATCCAACGCCACTGGCTGCAATATTCTCGTATCGGTTATATATTTCAGGAGTTAGATTACCTGTTTTTTCTCTTTCAGACTCCCACAAGCCTGTTCTAACAATTCTGCTGTTAAGTTTCAAGTCTCCAAATTCACAATAATCAAATAAATCTTTCATGATAGTATTTAAGATAAAATTATATAAATATGATTCTAATGTAAACAATTATTCACGAAAACATTAATTTAGGAGTTTTTTTATAATTATTTTCATGAATTATAAAATTATCGGTTTAGCTATCGTGATTTTAATGGTATTTATATCTGTATCTGCAGTCTGTAGTGCTGATTCACCAATTGTTGATGGTTTAAACAGCACAACAAATCTCAATCAAGCATTAAATGATGCCGGAGATCAAAATAAAACTGTCTTATTGATTTTTGACCAGGATAGCTGTTATTATTGTGACCTGTTGAAAAAGGATGTTTTATCAAATGCTGAAGTTCAAAAGCAATTGGAAACTGGTTTCATTGTAGTGGACATTGATATTGCAAAACAGCCACAAATAGCCTCAAAATATAAAGTCATGGGAACCCCAACTTGTGTATTCTTAGATTCCAAAGGTAATGAAGTTCAAAGGATTGGAGGCTATGTTTCTGCTGGCGAATTTTTAAATTCAATTAAGGAGATTTAGATGGAAGTTCTTCCCTTAATTTCATTTACTTCTGGAGTAATATCAATATTGTCTCCATGCATATTGCCTATATTGCCTATTTTTGTAAGCGTTAGTCTGAAGTCTCGCTCTAAGCTGGATTTGATATCATTTGTCGGCGGACTGTTGACAATTTTTGTCATTATAATATTTTTGACAGGTTTTTTCACATCAATTTTATACTCATATATTGTTCCGATAAGGATTATTTCTTCAGTTATTTTACTCGTTATTGGTATATTGATGTTTTTTGATTATTCAATTGGATTTAAAGCTATTCCTCAAATAAATGGGGAGGGTTTATTTTCATCTTATCTTATGGGTGTTTTGACATCGGTTGCATGGGTGCCCTGCTATAGTGGATATCTGATTTCATTAATCTCACTGCTTATCAGTTCAAGCAGTCCTGCCTATGCCGTTTTAAACATAATAATCTATTGTATAGGTTTTGCTTTAACATTATTCATATTAAGTCTTTTCATTTCAAAAATTAATTTGGAAAGGTTAATATTAAAAACAAAGTATATTCCTAAAATATTTGCTGTTCTGGTAATTTTTGGGGCGTTATACTTATTGTATGATGCAATTCAGGCAGTAATTTAAATTCAATCAAAAATAGTCAACTTTAAATTATATACGGTCGATATTTATAATTATGAGCGTTGAAAGTGGAAATACGGAAGAAAAAATCATTGCAGCTACATTTGGGTTAATTAAAAGGGAAGGTTTTGATAAGGTAACAACAAAAAAGATTGCAGCTGAAGCTGGAGTCAATGAAGTAACTATTTTTAGAAAGTTTCAAAACAAGCAAAACCTGCTGGATATTACCAAAGACCACTATATGGATTTATTTTTGAATAAAATGGAAAAAATCTTCAGCTTTGATGAAGATGAAAGTATCGAACAGTATTTAAAAGATAACTTTTTCGGACTTTTAAACCTTTCTGATGATGAATTTAGCGTGATTAAAGTGGCTATGGAAGAAGTGGGTGAAGTTTCAGATAAAAAACATTTAATTTCACAGATTACTGATGTAATTCTTGATAAGATTGAAGAATTTTTCAAATTGAAGATTCAAAAAGGTGAAATCAGGGATACTGATCCTAGGGTATTGTCAGTAATGTGTTTTAGTGTAACTTTTCAATCCATCGTTCTGTGGAAAATCTACGACAAAACCCCTGATGTGGAATCAGAACAATATTTTCAGGAATACATGAACATAATATTTAATGGAATTAAAGAATAATTGTCTAGGGGTTATATTAATTTTATTCAGTAGATTTTTGAAAAAATGATGGAAATTGCTTTGTGTATTTATTTATATACCGTTTTCCTCTGATTGTAATTTCTTCTGTAAACTTTTTTTGTGGGATTAACTTTTTTTTAAAAAATTCATTATATTTAAATGTATAGTATAAAATTTAGGCACACCTAAAAATTTATATATTCATTCAACAATATTAGAATATATAACAAAACGAGGTAAAATGAATGAATTTAGAAGGAGTTGAAAAAACAATGCTTTTGACAATCTACACAAAAGCAAAGCATTCCAGACAAAAGAATCATAAGTTCTATGATTCAAAAGCTATTGAGGTCATCTCACAAATAGATTATGACTTCACAATGGCCGATAAGGACAGAAAGATGCAATTGGGAGTAATTTCAAGAACAATTGTTCTGGATGATATGGTATCAGATTACATATCAAAGCATCCAAAATGCACAATAATCAATATAGCATCAGGAATGGATACAAGATTCAACCGATTGGATAACGGTCAAATCAGATGGTACAATGTCGATTTGGAAAATTCCGCAAAATTCAGATTGAACTATATTGAAGATACAGATAGGGTAAAAACATTGGCCTACTCAGCAATGGATCCCGCTTGGGCAAGCGAAATTAATGCTGATGGAGATGTGCTGTTTATCATTGAAGGACTGACAATGTATCTGAATCAGAATGATGTATCGGATATACTGAATATCATTGATGAAAACTTCAAGAATTGCACAATATTTGTTGAAATCATGCCGCCAACTTCCGTTGAAAACGTTAAGGAAATATCCGTTGAAGAAACAGACTCCAAATTTACATGGGGAGTTAAAAAAGGTATTGAACTGACAAAATTAAATTCAGATTTCAATTGGATAAAGGACGTGAATCTATTTGATGGAGCAGACATTTACAGGCCAATATATAGGTTATTCACATGGATTCCAAATCTAAGAAATAAGATGGACTACATTGCAGTCCTGGAAAAATAGGTCTTACTCATGGTTTTTGGACCATTGGTAAGCTATTCTGGCAGATCCATCCGCAACATATATTGTTCCGCATTTCTGGAAATCATTTTTTTCAATCTGCCTTTGCATAACCAGATTGTTTGGATGGGTGTCGATTCGAATATTGTTTGAAATGTTCTTACAATATTCAATCAAAAAATTGAAAATTCCCTTAAGTTTACCATCACTTGCAATGCGATGTAATGTAATATATTCATCTTCATTCAGCCAGTTTCCATTTTCTATGTACTGGTAGGTTGGCTCAGCCCTGTTGAAAAGTGCAAATACTCCATGAGGAGTGTCATCATTGCATATCAAATAGCAGACCCTTTTACGGATATCATCTTCAACCAAATCTTGTGTTGGATATGAATGGCCCCATTGAGTTGGATTGCCGGTTTTAATCATGAATTCCTGCGCTGATTTGTATATGTCCATAATTGCAGACAGATCATCCATTTCAGCATTTCGAATATGCATCTTAAATCACTTTAAAATCTAAAAGCTTGATATTATTGGAAATCAATTCGGGATTGTCATCGATTTTTTCGGATAGTCTTGTAGTTATGTATTTCTTGTTGTCATCTGGAAAAACAGTAGCTATTTTTAAATTTTCATTGTCCATAATGACACTTGCAAGGAAATTTGCACCGCTGGAAATCCCAATTCCCAAACCGAATTCATTGGCTATTCTTTTTGACATGTTTATTGCATCACAGTCATGAATCAAAACAATGTCATCAATCAAATCCTGATTAACAATACTTGGAATAAAGTCATCACCTATTCCTTCAATCATGTGGCTGCCTTCTTCCATTCCCATTTTAAGGATAGATAATGTTGACGGTTCGAGAGCAAAAACTTTGGAGTCGGAGTTGTTGTCTTTCAATCTTTTTCCAATACCCATCAATGTTCCGCCGGTTCCGATACCTGAAACGAAAGCGTTAACGTCAGGAACATCATCAAGAATTTCCTGGCCGGTTGTTTTATATTGGGCTTCAACATTTAATTCATTGTCAAACTGGAGAGGCCTGTATGCTCCGGTTTCATTTGCAAACTCTTCGGCTAGTTCAAGACCTCTTTTGAAACCGCCTTCCTCTTTAGAGATAAGATGGACGTGAGCGCCATACATTTCAATAAGTTTTCTTCTCTCAAGAGAAACCCAATCCGGCATGAAAATATGGACGTCATGACCATAGAGAGCGCCAATGGCACTGAATGCAATTCCAGTATTTCCGCTTGTAACTTCAACAATTGCCTGGCCGTCTTTCAGATTTCCGTTTTCTCTTTCTTTTTGAATGATATATAAAGCGATTCTATCTTTAATGCTTCCTGAATAATTGTAGAATTCAAGTTTAGTGTAAATGCTACCTTTCTTTCCTTCATATTCATAATCAATTTGTATCATTGGGGTATTTCCAACTAATTTTCCAATATTCATAACTCTCATCCGATTTTATAATAGTATAATATATGTTTCTAATTCATTAAAAACTTTTTTTAGATATCGATAATTTTTGGAAATGTGTAATGCAATTGATGGATTTGGAAAATTCAAAAAGGTAGTTTAACTAATTATCTGAAATAGGCAAAAAGTTGTCATGTGAGATAAAGGTATAATCTCACAAACAATTTCCATTAATCTTAATTCATGACATTACTTGTTTTTTTATAGAATACTACATTTTTAGATTTATTATAGTCTCTTTTTGAAATTCTGTATTTTGTCAGGGTTGATGAATAGATTATCACTGCTACAGATCCTATGTTGTGAATCAGGGCTCCTTCAATTGGATTTAAGATTCCAAACATTGCCAATGCCATTGCAATAATGTTTAAGGTTAGGGCAAATGCTATGCTTATATTGATGGTTCTGACAGTTTTTCTGGAAATGCCAATCAAATGAGGTATGTCTCCAATATTGTCATGTATTAATGTGATATTAGCTGCCTCGACACTAACATCACTGCCGATATTTCCCATAGCTATTCCAACATTGGCCTTTTTAAGTGAAGGAGCATCGTTTACTCCATCTCCAATCATTGCAACTTCATGTCCGAGAAGCTGCTCTTCCTTTATGTAATTTGTTTTGTCTTCCGGCAGACAGTTGAATTTAACATTTCTAACTTTAACCTCATTTGCAATGTATTTTGCAGTTTTTTCGTTGTCTCCTGTAAGCAATGTTGTTTTGATTTGAAGTTTCTTTAGATTTCTTATGGTTTCCTTTGAATTTTCCCGCAATGTGTCTGCAAGCAATACACTGCCTATGAGTTTTCCATTCTCTGAAACGAATATGGAAATATTATTGCTTTCAGTTTCAAAATCTTTCAAATCAATGTTTTCTGATTCCATTAGATATCTATTTCCTGCTATTACTTTTGAACCGTTGACGATTCCGGTTACACCTTTACCGATATGCATTGTGAAATCTTCAACATCAAATAGCTCTTCCTCATTGTCATGATATTTTACAATTGCCTTTGCTATGGGATGCTCTGATTTTGATTCAAGGGATGCAAGAATTCTCATCATTTTTTTAGGGTTATCAGAAACGATATCAACAACTTCAGGAGTTCCGTATGTTAATGTTCCTGTTTTATCGAATACCAATTCATCAGTTCTTGCCAATTCCTCTATTGATGCTCCGTCTTTAACTAGAATACCGTATTTTGTCAGGTTTCCGATTGCAGCCATAATTGCTGTTGGTGTGGCTAGAACAAGTGCACAGGGACAGAACACTACAAGAATTGTCACTGATCTTGCAATTTCAAATGTAAACAGATATGTAAGAATTGCCGCTGCGAAAGCTATTGCAACAATAACTGTTGCCCATTTATCCGCTTGACGAACTACATTGGCATTTTCAGGGGATGAAGATTCAACCAATCTGATTAATTTTTGAAGTGAACTGTCTTCGCTTACTTTTGTTGTTTCCATTGTAAATGAACCGTAAAGATTGATTGTTCCACTGTATACTTCATCATTAGCTTTTTTATCAACTGGCAGGGACTCTCCAGTTAATGTTGACTGGTCTATTGAAGTTTCACCGTTAATTATCCTGCCGTCTGTTGGAATGCTTTCGCCTGGAAGCACTTTTAGGATATCTCCAATTTGAACTTCTGAGGCGAGTATCCTTTCTTCTTTTCCATTTCTAATTCTTACTGCAACTTGAGGAGTCATATTTGCCAGTTCTTTGATTCTGCCTTGGGTTTTGGATACAGTATATTCTTCTAAAAATCCACCGATTGCCATGATTGTTGCTATTTCACCGGCAGCAAATATTTCTCCGATTATTATTGATGCAACAATAGCTATTGAAACCAGTAAATCTGCTTTAATATCAAATTCAGTAATAAGTCCTTCAGCACATTCCTTGAATATTGGAATTCCACATAAAATTACTGCAATCCAGGATAGATAGTCTATGGATAGGATGAAACTTGCTATTAAACTGATGGATGATATCATTATTGCCAGCAAGTCTATTTTTTCATGTTTTGAGAATTTCATTTTAAACAGCCCTACATATAGATATACCCGATAGGGTATAATTTGAATTTTTAAAAAAAATAAGATTTCAGCATATTAAAATTTATAACAAGTGTATAAGTTTTAAATTAGCTAAAACCTTATTTAATATTAATTCATAGATTTTTATTTTAATAGGCAATGAAAAATTATATATAAATTAATTATTCTATTTCATATACCTTATAGGGTATAATGTTATTTTGATATATAAATGTTTCGATGTAGTGTGTCATTGACAGAAAGTATTTTACCCTTAAGATTAAAATTGAATATTATGAATTTGAATTATGTCGTTGAAGGAAAAGGAGAACCGTTAATATTTCTTCATTGGCTTTCTGATGATTTGAAATTTTGGGAAGTTTTAACAAGCACTCTTAATGAAAAATATCAAGTTATCAGGATTGACTTAAGAGGCCATGGAGAATCTGAGTTGGGTGATGATGAGATTAGTATTGCTACTTATGCAGATGATTTGAAAAACCTTTTGGATGACCTTCAAATAGATGCCGGAAATTTGGTCGGATTTTCATTGGGGGGGGGGAGTTGTTGCACTGGATTTTGCAATTAGATATCCGGATTACGTATCCTCGATTGTGTTGATGTCCACTTTTGCGAAATGCGATGAGAACATTATACTCACTTTAAATGAATTTAAGAGTGAGCTTGATAAGGGCTATGATGAGTTCTATGATTACATGATTCCTAAAGTATTATGTCCAGACGTAATTGATAAAAACAGGGAAGAGTTGGAGATGTTGAAACAGATTTCATCACAAAATGCAAATGTGGATGCATATAAAAAGGCTGTGGATGCTTGTTTAAATTTCAATGTGGAAAATGAATTAGGTCAAATTGAAGTCCCGGCATTGGTTTTTGCCGGAAAGTATGATGAAATATTTTCTGTAAGTGTACAGGAAAACATTCACAGGCATATCAATAAGTCAAAATTCATTGTTTTGGATGATGTAAGGCATAATCTTCTTGTTGGTATAAATAATGCAAAAATTTCT
>ONUN01000094.1 GCA_900320955.1 uncultured Methanobrevibacter sp.
TGTGATATAAACTGTGCCTTCATCACTATCGATGTCTAGGATGGTTCCGGTAGCTTTTTCAATGGATTTTTTAACATTACCATTGCTTCCAATCAATGCCCCTACTCTATTTTGAGGTATTTTCAAATAATCTGTTTCTGGCATAATATCACCTTTTATTAGTTAATAATATTTATTCAATCTATTTTATATAATAATTTCTAAAAAAGTAGTTAGTTTTTAGAGTTTCATTGTTTTTAAATGTTTGTATTGAAGATATTTTTCATTTATACTAATTTTTCAATTGAAAATATCTTACAATAGATATTATTAAAAAAAGATTGAGGGTTGTCTAAAAAAATTGGATATTTTCAATAAAGAGAAATTTTCTCATAAAACAAGAAAAGGAATAGTTGAAATTAAATTTCAACATTATTTCCTTTAATAATTAAATTATTCTTTGGTTTTTAACTTTAGGGTTTCTTTTTCAATGTCAATTTTTTCATCTAAAATAGCTGAAACTTCATCCATTTCCTCTTTGAAAAGTGTGATGTCTTCTTCAATAGATATTAATTCTGCTACTCTTTCCATATCTTTTTCAAAGTTTTTAATTAACTCATTTTTTGCTTTTTGCATTTTTAATTCAGCATTTAATAAGATTTCTTCGAATTTGTTCATGGCTTTGAAAATAATGAACTCGATAGGTTTTTCTTCATTTTCTGCAATCTCTTTATCGACAGCATCTAATAATTTATCGATGTCTTTATCAGCATCATCTTCTGCTTTATAAATCTTTTTAATAGCTTTTTCAATATGTGAAGAAATTTTTTTATCAGCATATTTTTCTTTCCTTTTTAGTTTTCTTTCTTCACGATCAATTTTTGATTGTTCTTTTTTTTCTTCTAACTTTACTTTTTGTTCATCAATTTTTACTGAAAGTTTTTCTTTTTGTTCATTTAAACTCATAATATCACCGATATTTATAGTTAAATAATTTAATTTTCTATACTAAATACTTTATAAATATTATTATATTTTTTTCAATTGTGCTGGGAAAAAGTATCAATAAACTGTTTTTCTTTTAGAGATTAATATTCTTGTTTGATCATTTAAATGAGAATATTTGAAACTTGATTATGTGTATTGTCATAATTTATAGGTATGTATAAAATTTTAGTCATTTATTGGGTATTTAAATGAGGTTATTTGTGTTATCTTATCACTTAAAATTTTTAAATATTCCTCTCGCATAACCTTAAATAAAATAAACACATTATCTATAATTGATGGTAAATAGTGAATTTTTTAATAAAATGACTGATAGGCATGCTGCGATTACTGATGGTGTTTTTGCAATCGCAATGACTATTCTTGTTTTGGAATTTGCAGTTCCAACAATGGCGGAAATATCCTCTGGTGCTGCTTTGAGCGAATATTTTTTAAGTTATCTGGCACCTTCTATTTTAATATATTTCATAAGTTTTTATCTTGTATATAACTTTTGGGAAAACACGGTCATTCTTTTTAATTTTAAAAAAATAAGCTATGGTATATTAACACTAAATATGCTTACAATGGCATCTGTTTGTTTGATACCATTTGCAACAGGATTTCTTTTTAAATTTTACAAGTATGCTGATGTAAACTTATTCTTTTCATTATTGATACTTGTTATCAGTTTATTGTATCTATTGATATTTATATTATTGATTAGGCATAATTTTAAGGGTTATTTCAATAAAAAAGATGAAATACGAAGCACTCTTCAGGATGATGGAATTGAGTTGCCTAATTTAAAATTATACGTTAGGGGTGTCACATTAACAGTGTTCTATATACTGCTGGCACCAGTCATCACTTCATTGATATCTGTTGTTTTGGCTTTCGTATCTCCATTATTAAGTCTTTTATCCTTTTTATTAACTTTAATTTTCGTATTTATAATCCGTATGAAACGTATTGGAAAAGACCGTCTAGAAAATGTTGATTTAACTGATGATGAAAAGGAGTTTGTCAGTAATATTCGAAAAAGTATTTATGGTGAATGAATCGATTCATTAAAATAAATATACATTTCATGAGCTGAGGCAATTTCTAATAATTTTGGTGATGTAGTTGTCCTTTTGAAGTCATGTTTCTAAAATTTAGGGTTTACATATTCCCAAATTTCATCAAAATTGGTTTTAACGCCGAGTTTGGTATATTCCCTTACCAATGTGTTAATGTCACGTTCAAGCAATTCTCTTGAAATGGGGTTGTCAAGAACTACTGACTGGGATACGTCAATTATCACAGGTTCTTCATTTAAATTTAAAATATTATAATTGGACAAGTCCCCATGGACCAGTTTTGCTTCGTTCACGAATAATTTCAATTGAACCAATAATTTATTGAAGAATTCCTCTGGATTTTGTGGTGGCTGATTTTTTACTGGTTGGGCAGGATTTCCTTTTTCATCACCAATAAATTCAATGAGTAACACGTTGTTGGAGCTTGTAATAGGTTCTGGAACATTAACTCCTGCAGAATATAATCTGGTTAGGTTCTTGAATTCTTTTGTAACCCATGAGTAAATAATTTTTCTTTTATTTTTGGTTTTCACGTTAAATCTTGGATCGCCTTTAAGGTAATAATCCATTTTTTTAAAATCAGATGTGGCTATCCTATAGATTTTAACAGCTACGAATTTTTCATCATCGGTAACGCCTGTAAGCACATTGGCTTCTTTTCCTGTACTTATGGCACCATTTAAAATATCAATGTATCCCTGATTAGCTAATTTGTATAGTGTTTCTAAAGTAATTTTATCAAAAATTTCATTCCCGGTTTTTCTTTCGGAATTGTCCTTTTTTCTTTTTTGAGAATGTAACTTTTCGTGCTTGGCATCAGCTTTAGCTACTTTAGGATCCATTTAAATCAAAAAAATAGGGTGATAAGGCTTACATTTTTAAGTAGCCTTTTCTTTCAAGCCAATTTGATTCGGTTTTTGTGTATCTCCAAATTACATCGGCTTTTTCATCAGATTGGAAATTTTCTCCTTTTTTAGGAGTTCTCACTCTTCTGTATTCTTGTTGTTGATTTTGATTAGGTTTAGACAAATACTCTCCTCCAAAAATATAATAGCTTTTAAGCATAAGATTAAATTATTTATATATTTATCAAGATATTATATATTAAGTTATTGGATTTTATATAAAGAGGATACTATGGGTACTGAATTTTTAAAAATTAAAGAATGCGAAGAAGCAATTGATATTATTCAAAAATTATTTGATGAAAATCTAAAGCCCCAAAGCGAAGAGATTGATGTTGGTGAAGCTTACGGCAGAATTTTGTATGGGGATGTTTATTCCAGAATGGATTTCCCACCATTTGATAAGGCATTAAAGGATGGATTTGCTGTTTTATCAAAGGATAGTTTTGGAGCTTCTGAAGAGTCACCAAATACTTTGGATGTCATTGATTTTTTAGAGGCTGGTGCCACAACCGACAAAAAGGTTGAAGAAGGAAAATGTATTGAAATTAGTACTGGTGCAGCTATGCCTGAAGGTGCCGATGCTGTTTTGATGGTGGAATATGCTGAAAAGATGGATGATAAGGTTAATCTCTTAACCACTGTAACACCTTCACAGGATGTTGCCCGTAAGGGTTCTGACATTGAAGAGGGAAATCTGATTCTTAAAAAAGGAGATTTCTTAAATCCTGGTAAAATTGGTGTGTTGCTTTCCCAAGGCTTTGAAACTATTGAAGTTTATAAAAAACCGAGTGTTGGTATAGTATCTTCTGGTAATGAAATAACTCTTCAAGGCGAAGAACTTGAATATGGAAAAATCTATGATGTAAATGGTGGAATGATTAAAAACGATGCCATTTCCTGTGGTGCAGATGCTAAATTTTTAGGGGTCATGAGAGATGACTATGATGAAGTTAAGCAAAAAATCACTGATTCTCTAAAAGATGTGGATATACTGTTCTGTTCTGGTGGAACCTCTGCAGGTCTTGGTGACGTCCTGAAGCATGTGTTGGATGAGTTAGGTGAAGTTCATATCCACGGAATTTCAGTTCAGCCTGGAAAACCGACAATTGTTGGTGTCATTGATGAAAAGATAGTAATTGGTCTTCCGGGAAATCCTGTTTCCGCTTTGATGATATTCAATGCATTTGTAGCTGAACCGTTAACAAAACTTGCAGGTATTGAAAAAGACTTTGAACTAGAAACCGTTAAAGGCAAAATTACAAAAAGAATCCATTCACAAGTTGGAAGGATGCAATATCAGCTTGTAAAAGTCGATGGTGATAAAATCCAGCCAATTTTTAAAGATTCCGGAGCAATTTTTTCACTTTCAACCGCTGACGGTTATGTAAAAATTCCAAAATTGGTGGAACTGGTCGACGAAGGCGAAGATGTAGAAGTTTATTTATTTAATTAGATTAAAATTTAAGTAGGTGTAATTATGGATTATGAAGTAAAAGTAATTCCAGAACAAAAATTAGGCGTTATTAACTGTAAAACTCCAATTGAAGATTTAGGAGTGTTCCTTTCTATATTGATGGATTGGACCGATACTGAAGATATTGAAACTGATGGAAATCCATTCATTGTTTACTTTTCACCAAGGCACGAAGTAAACCAAGGTGATGTGGTTTATGATGTAAGTATTCCAATTAAACAGGATGCCGAAGAAACTGACAGAATTCGTGTTGTTGACATGATTGAAAATAAGGTGTTAAGTGGAATGCACTACGGTTCAACTGAAAATATCATGGATACCTATGCAGATTTGGTTGAAATTGCTCAGGCCAATAATTATGATATAATCGGTTCTCCAAAAGAAGTTTTAATAAAGAATTTCTATAACTGTGATAATGAGGAAGATTTCATTACCGAAATACAATTGCCAATTATAGAAATGTAGGTGACATCATGCCTAAAAAGGAAATGGATTTGGATAAGGAAGTTGAAAAGCTTGCTCGAAAATCCAACTTAAATATGAGGAAATCCGAATATGCTTTTGAAAAGCAGCTAAAAAAATTGGATACTGATATTGATAAAATTGTAAATGATAAAATAAAAGATTTTGACATCGATAAAAAATTGACTGAGGAATATCTAACTATTGATTACAGTAATTCTACAGTTGATAGGTATAGAGAAAAGTTAAAGAAAATTTAAATTTTCTCTCTTTTTTTAATTTTGACCGACAACTCTCAAATCATGCACCAACAATTTTGGAAGAATAAATGAACCGTATTGTTTGATTTCTGATTTTAATCCTTCTACTTTTTTCATAATTTCAAAAATATTTCCTGAAATCATTGCTTTGTTGATTGGTTCTGTAAGTTCTCCATTTTCTATTTTAAATGCATTATTTGCTTCTACTGAAAAGTCTCCGGAAATTGGGTTTGCGGTATGCGCTCCAAGCACGCTGGTGGTCAGAACTCCTTTTTCAATTTCGGACAAATCTTTCATTTCATCAAATTTGAACTCGAGATTTGATGTGGAAATCATTGGGGTAGATAAATAGCTTCCTCTGTATCCGTTTGATGTTGTCTTTACGCCTTCTTTGTTTGCTGTGTAAATGTCATAGATAAATGAGTTTAAAACACCGTCCTTTATCAGTTCGGTAGTTTCGGATACACTTCCTTCACCATCGCATCTTGTTGTATGCATTCCTTTTTCCAATAGTGGATTGTCAACAATGCTCAATGAGGGATTGGCTATTTCGCTGCCAATTTTATCTTTCAATATTGATCTTCCTCTTGCCACATTTTCTCCATCAAATGCATTTATGAATGTTTGGAGAAGTCCTGTAGCAGCATAATAATCCAGAACAACGTTATAGTTGTTAGTTTCAACAGGTTTTGAATTTAGAGAACTTTTAGCCAAATCACATACTTCATTTGCTAACTTTTCACCATCCAAATCATAAAATCTTGATGATGCTGAATTATATGCTGTTGCAATTTCACCTTCCTTTTGAATGGTCACAGCTAATGAGATGCCAAATCCGGTTCCCATATTTTCTATTGAAACTCCATTTGAGTTAATGATCAATGATTTTCCTGCGCTTGCAGAAAAACCAGACCCTGTAACTTCGCATCCGCTATCGATAGTCTGTGATATTACACTTTTTAACAATTCAACTGATTCGTCCAGATCAATATCGTTAAATTTTTTATCATAAACTTTTTTAACATCTTTTACTTTTTCTACTTCCGCAAATGCATAATTTTCATCGATTTTGTTTAATTTTGTATTTTCAATTGACTGGGTTGCGGTTTCGGAAATTTTGTCCAGGTTTGAAGTAAATGCAAAACCAATCTTATTGTCTTTTATTACTCTAATTCCAATTCCAGTTTCAATTTCTTCTTTTGCAAAATTTAATTCATCCTGTTTAGAATCCAGTTCAATAATTTTGGATTCATCAACATAAATTTCATAAGCATCACAATTTTTTTCAACTTCTTTTTTTGCTTTTTCGGCTATTTCATAAATCATGTTATCACTTATAGGGCAAATTTTTCAATAGCTTCAGCTACACCGTCACCAAAGTTATTTTCACAGGTATATGTGCTTATCTGTTTTAATTTATCTTCAGCATTCCCGACAGCTATTTTATAACCTGTTTGTTTTAAAAAATCTTCATCGTTTTGACTATCTCCAATGGCCATAACATTGTTCATATTAATTCCATTTCTTTCACATAGGTATTTAAGTGAAGTTCCTTTATTCACTCTTTTATCAGTAATGTGAAGAGCAAAACCGCTGTCGTATAATTCTAGCTGCTCTATGTATTTGAAGTCTGCAAGTGCTTCTTCAAGTTCGCTTCGAGCCAATGTTTTGTAAAAGACGGTTTCTGTCAAGCGATACATATTGTCGTGGGATGCGTGTTTGTCGAATTTATTGCCTAATTTTTCTTTCAGGTGTTTTTCTGCGGATGTTACGAAATCTCTTTCAACCATTGTTTCAACGGCATTGTTGTTTTCTCCTTCTTTAAAAACAACACCTCCATTTTCCGCAACTAATCCTCCACTGCATCCGATTAATACTTCAGTTGCATATGCATAATTTACGACATTTCCTGTAACGATGATGGTGGGAATGCCGTTCGCTTCCGCTTTTCTTAATGCTTCAATTGCAGAAATGCAAATTTGTCTTTTTTCATCAGTAATTGTGCCGTCAATATCTACTGCAATCGCTTCTATTGTCATTTTATCACTGTCTTGAATATCTATGTGCAATATTACAGGTCCCTTCTTTACTTACCATACATGCTCCAATTGGATGTAATGGATTGCAGGCCTTTCTAAATAGTTTACAATCTTCAGGACGCGCAAGTCCTCTTAAAATAGGTCCGCATATGCATCCTTTAGGAGCTTCATTGACGTCTTTTACTTCGATGTCATATTTTTCACGGGCATTGAATTCACTGAATTCATCTTTTATTTCCAGAATGGAATTCGGTATCTTTGGAAATCCTCTCCATTCTCTTGAAGTAACATCAAATACTCGATTTATCATGTCTTGGGCAATAACATTTCCTTCTTCTCTAACTGCCCTTTTGTATTCGTTTTCTATTTTCGGTGTTTCATTATGAATTTGTCTTAGAATCATATAAACAGACATCAATATGTCTAATGGGTTGAATCCGGCTACTGCCTGTGGGATTCCAAAGTCAGTTGAGAAGTATTCGAATGGTTTTGTTCCAATAATTGTACAAACATGTCCTGGCTGTATTAATGCATTTAAGCTAGTTTCTCCTGAATTGATTAAAAAATCAATTGCCGGTGGGATTAATCTGTGACATGAAAGTACTGAGAAATTTTCAGGCGGTTTTGCCAATAATTCTGCAGCGGTTGTTGGTGCAGTTGTTTCAAAACCTGCTGATATGAATGCAACATCATTGTCTTCTTTTTCAGCTATTTCGATAGCTCTATTGATTCCATAAACAACTCTTACATCTCCTCCTTCAGCTTTTGCATCAGCAAGAGACCTTTCAGAACCTGGAACTCTTAGCATATCTCCAAATGTTGTGATTGTAACTCCCTTATCGATAAGCTCCAATGCCTCATCAATTTCACGGGATGGAACAACACAAACTGGACAACCCGGACCTGCAATAATTTCAACCTCATCCGGAAGCAAACTTCTAATTCCGTTTTCCATGATTGTGTGTTCATGAGACCCACATACATGCATTATTTTCACAGGTGTGGATAATTCTTTTATT
>ONUN01000170.1 GCA_900320955.1 uncultured Methanobrevibacter sp.
GCCTGCACCAGCAGGAGTCAAATTAGCAACAATAACAATCTCATCACCAACAAACAAGTCTAATGGAGTAGTATCAACTGTGATTTCAGTAGGGATTTTGCTTACTGTCACAGTAACGTTGGTTGTGTTGACAGCATAAGTCACATCATTTCCAACAGTTAATGTAATAGTGGTTGTGCCTTCTCCTACAGCAGTGACAATGCCGTAATCTGTAACGGTAGCAACGGACTCATTACTGGAAACATATTCAACATTCAGGAAACTAGGAACAACTGTTGCATTAAGATCATACCTCTCATCAACTTTAAGCTCCAAAGTAGAATTCTCAACGCTGACACTGGCATCATTTAATGAAACATTTACACGGATTGTTCTGTTCAAGGCGGCTTCATACTTATCATTACCTGCAAATGAAACTGTAACATTAGCACTACCTTTACCACGAGCTAAAATCACACCATCAGCCACAAAAACAATATTTTCATCACTGGAAATGAATGTCAAATTGCCTGCATCGGCAGGAGTCAGATTCGCCAAACCGTCAACCATATTATTAACTTTCAAATCAAGAGTTGTATTTGTTAATGTAATCTCAGTAGGGATTTTGCTTACACTAACAGTTATTTCAGTAGTATTTTCAGCGTAAACTCCGTCGCCGCCAACTTTAACAAGAATATGTCCAGTACCCTCCCTCAAAGCGGTGACATTGCCATTTTCATCAACAGTGTAAACACCTGAATCATCCTGAACGAAAGTAACTTTCAAACCATCAGGATTTGTAGTAGCAACAACAGTGAAATTATCATCTACAAATAAATTCAAAGTGGAGTTATTTACGCTGATGATTGCATCTTTTAAAGTGACAGTAACATTGATGGTTTTATTTTCAGCGGCTGTATAATTTTCATTGCCGGGGAAACTGATGGTAATAACAGCAGTACCATTGGCTAATGCTTTGATTTTTCCTTTTTCAACTATGGCAACACTTGTATTGCTTGAAGTGTATGTTAAGTTGCCTGCATCAGCAGGAGTTAAAGTAGCGCCTAAATCAACCACATCTCCAACTTTCAAATCAACAGTAGAATTAGCGACAGTAATGTTGGTAGGACTTTTAGATGTTAAGCTTAAGGTATATGATACAGTTTCAAATTTACCTGTAACGGTTGCATTTCCAACATTTTTAGCGGTGTATAATATTTTCTCACCAATTAATGCTGAGGTTTTATCCAGTTTTCCGAGTGTTTGTGATAAAGTCAAATTGATATTCATTTTTGATGCATCATACAAGCCAACATCAGAAGTTCCATTGTATGACTGCAATACAAATGCAATTTTTGAGCTATTGCCCACCCCAATTCTACTAGAATCAGCAGTAGCATTCAAGAACAGCCAGTTAATCATGTTTACATTATGGAAAAATTGCATCACTAATAGTCGCATTTAAACCCACATTATTATGGTCATTAAAGTATATTAATCCAGTACGATCTGCAGTGTTATTAATATAAGTTCCAGAAATATTCACATTTGAAACCGTATTAAATAAGTAGTTTGCTCCACCATAATGTTCTGCAGTGTTATTAATATAAGTTCCAGAACTATTCACATTTGAAACAGCATTATTGAAGTAGTTTGCTCCACCATTAATTGCAGTGTTATTAATATAAGTTCCAGAAATATCTGAGTCTGAAACAGTACTATGGAAGTAGTTTGCTCCACCATAATGTTCTGCAGTGTTATTAATATAAGTTCCAGAAATATTCACATTTGAAACCGTACCATAGAAATAGTTTGCTCCACCATAATGTTCTGCAGTGTTATTAATATAAGTTCCAGAAATGTCTGAGTCTGAAACAACCTCAAGGAAGTAGTTTGCTCCACCATAATGTTCTGCAGTGTTATTAATATAAGTTCCAGAAATATATGAGTCTGAAACAGTATTATGGAAGTAGTTTGCTCCACCATAATCTGCAGTGTTATTAATATAAGTTCCAGAAATATTCACATTTGAAACAGTATTTTCGAAGTAGTTTGCTCCACCATAATATTCTGCAGTGTTATTAATGAAAGTAGCATCAATATTAACATTATCAATAGCATTATAAACACGAATAGCACCACCACGATTGGCATTACCATTTATAAAAACAATATCTTTTATAGTAATGCCGCTTCTGGTGTTAATATTGAATATTCTTGATGTTTTTTGGGCATCCAGAATTGTGGAATCTTTTACACCGACAATAGAAATATTATTTTGATAAATATCAATTTGTCCACATCCATTATTGAGGTATGTGCCTGCTTTTAGATAAACAGTATCTCCATTACCTGCACTGTCAACTGCATTTTGAATATCTCCAAATGTAAAATTTTCAACAACAATTTCTTTTCCTGTCAGTTTATCTGCCTTAGACATTGCCAGAATATTTGAATCGGATTCAAATTTTTCGCTTAAATCATCATTTTCATCCAGACCATTATTATTGTCTAAGTCAACTTTATCTTCAGAATTACTATTCGAGGATAATTCTAGATTATCCGTCTGATTTACATCTTCTGCCGCTGATGCACCGGCAATAGAAACAATAAATAAAATCAGACATAGTAAAATTAAAAAATTTCTCTTCATAATCCATTCTCCTATTATTTCCAATGAATAATATTTTGATAAAAATGTTTTATATTGAACGAACAATCTTTAATCAACAAATATATTTATATATACCGTAATGAATATAAGACATCTAGCAATTATATAAAATACCCATTCTGATTTTTTGCCCATTAAAAACTATACAAATAATAGAATTATATTAAAAGATATGCCCATAACTATGAAAATTATTAATCTGCTATGCAGGCAATGAATTAAAAAAAAAGACTTATTCAAGAATGACGAATAAAAATAAAAAAAAAGTAAAGTAACTGCCGATGCAATTACTTAACAATAATTTTAGGTTTTACAGTTTTAGCAGTGTAGTATTTATTGGCTGCAAAGTTGACAACAGCAGTGAACTTACCTTTCTTGGTCAGTTTGGTGATCTTGAAGGTTGCTTGACCTTTAGCATTGGTTGTAGCTGAATAAGTTTTACCATTGACTTTTAAGGTAAGTTTAGTGTTTTTCATTACCTTGTTTGTATTTGCATTAGCAGTTAATTTAGGAGTTGCTTTTTTAACAACAACATCAACAGATCCGGTTGATTTTTTATATTTGTCATCACCGGCAAATGTTATTGTTGATTTGTATGTTTTAATAGCAAGATTTTTTGGAACCGGAATGGAAGCCTGTCCCTTATCATTAGTAGTGCTACTATAAGGTTTGCCGTTTATTGTAACTGTTACTTTTTGTCTTTTCAAAGGAACATTATTTGCATCTTTTAGGGTGACTACAATGTTTTTACTGGTTCCATAGGTTACAGTCACTTTTGATGCACTGACAGTAGTTGCCAACTTACTGACCTGCAGAGGTTTGACAGTTATTGTAACATTTTTAGTCACTGCATTATGTGTGGCATCAGGAATTGTAGTAATAGACAATATGTGAGTACCTGTTTCCAGACCTGAAACAACAACAGAATTACCATTAACTACAACATCATTACCATCAATCTTAGCAGTGAAACCAGTAGCACCAGTAGTTACCACCTCAACATTTTTGGAACTGCCATAATCCATCACGACATCACTAACATTGACAGATGAGTCTTCTTTAACATCTGCAACCGGATTAACGATTACCTTAACACTTTTAATTACAGCCGAATAACCTTGAATTGGTTTTGAAGTTACAGATAAAGTATAATTTCCTGCAGTAAGATTGGAAACAGTGATTTTATTACCATCAATTTTAACTATAGCTTCAGAATGAGCAATTACAATAGCTTTAGCTATAGTACCGTTTGATACATAAGCAATAATAGAACCTGAAGAACCATAATCATATACCATACTCTCATTACTGAATACAATATCAGATGTGAGTCTTTTAACAGATATTGTGGCTTTTTCAGTTACTGCAACATGGTCATCATCTACAAGTGTAGTAACGGACAAAGTATATGTACCAACATCCAAACCAGAAATGGTGACAACATTACCATTGACATTTAACGCTTCGGGATGACCTTCAATGGTTGCATTAAAACCAAGAGCATCCTTGGTGATTACAGTAACATCAACTGAACTGCCTTTAAATATAGTAATTTGCTTATCCATTACAATGCTTGATCTTGGTTTTGTAACATTAAGAGTTATTTCTTTGCTGTCTTCAATGTGATTATCATCCGGAATTGTGGAAATCTCCAAAGTATGGGTACCGAAACTTAAAGCAGGAATTGAAACTATATTACCATCAACAATGACATTTTCACCATCGACTTTGGCAGTAATGCCTGTAGCCTTATCGAAGTCTACAGTAAGATTATAAGGAGCACCAGCACCTATTTCAACAACTGTATCATAAAACAAAATTCGAGACAAAGCTTTTTTTACAGTTAAACTGCAGGAGTTTGGATTTGCCTTATAGGCATCAGTGTCATTAGCATCTAGGCTAACCAAATATTCAGCAACATCCAGATTGGAGAATGTGGCAGATCCAACACCATTTGTTAAAGCCGCATTGGAACTGGCAACTGTAACATATTTAATTCCATCGAAATAAAGAAGTTCAACTAAAACATTGCCTGAAACTGTTTTATCCATAGAGTTGTAATCATCATATGCTGTAACCTTAACCACTGCATTTTGACCGTAGGTAATATCGTCAGCAGTCGGTTTGAATGTAACCCAAGGTCTTGTATCTGGAATTACCGGTTCACTGCTTCCAAATGTAATTGTTGCAGATTTAGAATATTCTTTTCCGTCAGCACCCCTTTTATAAATAACTTTTACATTGTAAGTACCTTTTAAATCACCTGTTAAATTATTTCCATTGATTCTTACAGCAGTATTGCTTTTATCAGTGAATCTTTTGTAATATACTTGAGTGTTGTTGGCTAAAACAGTAACCTCCCCGACAAGCCCAGCATCTGAATCATAAACGTTACATACATAATCTGTAGGGTCAGTTATGGTCTTAGTGTACAATTCCATGAAATCGTTTGCAGTATATACTTTAGTTACTTTAAAAGTACCATCAGTAATTTTTGTCATATAATTATCAGAGTCATAATAGTTAGCAGTGAAGTCAAAAGTGCCTTGTTCAAATATATATAAATCGCCTAAAGTGATGTTTCTTGAGGTCTCTGAATCTTTATTAAAATTTCGATTAGACTCGTTGTTTAAACTTATGCCAATATGGTCCCCTTGATTAGTGCCATCAGGCCATTGATAACAAAATATTACTGCATCATCATCATTAATAGTGACCTCAGAATGTACTAAAGTAAAATTAAACTCTTCAGGAGACATTCCTTCATTTGCAATAGGTGTTTTAAAAGTAATAAGTCCTTCATTAGAATAATCTGCTCCATCATTCATATTATGATAGACAATTTTTATATTGTATGTACCACTGAAACTGCCTATCATCTTTTTTGCAAGTATATTTTCCGTCTTGTATCCTCCACCACAATATTTAGAAGCTACATGAGTGCCATTGGCAAAAACTGATATAGTACCGTAAACATATGATGAATCTTTAACTTGACATACTTCATCAGATTCATTATAGATTTCATCATTCATAACTATGACATCATTATCCGCTTCTAAAGAATCATCATTTTCTCTCACTTCAAGTGAAACATCATCAACAGGAGCTTCAACTACCGTTTCATTTCCCGCATCATCAACTGTGAGTGAAACCACATCATCGGCCGCACTTACAGCACCGATTGTTAAAGTAGCCAATAATAACGTTATAAGCATTATCCTTTTAAAATTCATTTTTCCACCTTTTTTTAAAAATAAAATTGTAGATGAAGAAATCATCTACTTGACAGTAATTTTTGGTTTCACAGTTTTAGCAGTGTAGTATTTATTGGCTGCAAAGTTGACAACAGCAGTGAACTTACCTTTCTTGGTCAGTTTGGTAATCTTGAAGGTTGCTTGACCTTTAGCATTGGTTGTAGCTGAATAAGTTTTACCATTGACTTTTAAGGTAAGTTTAGTGTTTTTCATTACCTTGTTTGTAATGACTTGGCATTTGCGGTAAGCTTAGGAGTTGCCTTCTTGACTGTCATTGTTTTGGATACGCTTTTGCCTGAAGCGGTTAGCGTAAGCTTATATGTTCCCGGAGCCTGAGAAATCTTGAAGCTTGCAACCCCCTTGGAATCTGTCTTGATTGTAGTGAACTTTTTGCCGTTGATGCTGACGACAACGCTCACGTCCTTTGCGGGAGCATAATTCTCGCTGACGGTTATCATGCACTTGACACCTGAGCCATAGACCGCATTGAGATTCTTGACGCTTATGCCGACTATCTTTACGGTCGGGCAATTCCTGATTGTGCAGTTTTTGTATTTGGCATCAATGAGTATGTTGTAGCCGCCGCAGCCATCAAATGAAGAGTCACAGACCTTGTATGCGGAAAGGTCATCGCTTGAAGTGACAAGGCTTGAGACGTGAGGGGAAGTTCCCTTGAGACTGCAGTTTTCAAACCTTGAATCAGAAATCATGTTTTCAACCCCACTATCAAAATAGACAGCTCCCCCATTGACATATGTGCTTGAGTCAATCTGTACAGTGCATCCGATGAAACTGGATTTGGAGACAATGCAGTCGGATGTCCAGGCGGTGTAGATAACACCACCGCCAATGCAAAACCTTTCCTCCTTGGGACAGTTGGACAATGAAGAAAGACAGTTTATGAAGCGGGATTCTGTGATGTTGCTGTATGTTCCTCCCCGGATGTAGATGACTCCACCTGCAAAATCAATGCATCCACCGCTTGATTTGGCAAAACAGCCTGTGAAATTGGATCTGGTGACGTTTATATTGGACCCGGATGCACTAACGACACCGCCGTTAATATAGTAAGATGACTCTAATTTGCAGTCAGCGAAAACGGAATCTGAAATTATGTTGTCCTCTCCATCGAAAAATTCAATGACGCCGCCATCAACATAACCCATCCCATGAGCGGATGTCCGGGAATTTATGAAACGGGATTTGAATACCTTATTGTTCAATCCGCGAAATGAAACAACACCTCCCATGATATAGTCATTAGAAGAGGATATGGAAGAATCTATGAATTCTGAATTGGTAATGGCGTTGTTATTTCCCCGAAAGTAAATAATTCCACCATTCACATACTCATTGGCAGATACAGAGCATCCGATAAAGTTGGATTCAGAGATTGTGGAATTTGATCCTCCAATATATACAATACCTCCATGCACATAAGCTGAAGACGATATGGAACAATCAATGAAACTGGACTGGGATATTGTGGAATTTGAACCACTGAGCTGAATGATTCCGCCATAAATGCCGAAAAAAGGGTCGTCGGATGATGCGGAACAGTTTATGAAACTGCAATTCATTATCCCAATATTGTTGTCCCATAGGGAATATATGGCGGACTGTCCGTTTTTGAAGATAATGTTTTTCAGGGTTATGCCGTCGGCATCCAAATTAAAGGCCCTTGACTTGTTTTTGCAGTCAATGATGTGTCCTTTTCCATCTACTGTCAATGACTTTCCAATGCTGATTTCCCCGGCGGCGAATCCGTCATCATATGCATAGTCGTCATCCAATGTTACTGTTGAGCCTTTACCTGCATCGTTTATCTTTTTTTGCAATGCCATGAAAGTCCCGTTATCCTTTGCATCATAATTAAACTCATAGACAGTTATGTTTTCACTGTTGATGATTTCACCATCAAGTTTAACTGTAATGGTATAGTCGCCTGCATCATTGATTTGTAAATCTGACAATTTCCAACCATAATAACTGTCAGTAACCTCATCGTAATGTTCAATTACCCATCTACCTTTTTCAGTACCATTTACTTCAATAGAAATTGTTCCATCACAGTTATTAGGAACAGATACAGACACAAGATCCTCTATAGAGTCTGTGTAGATTTTATCACTGTTTAACCAGCTGTCGACAGATCCTGTATCATCTTCATCGGTGAAATTACTATCACCAAAATCAGTGAAATTACTATCACCAAAATCAGTGAAATTATCATCACCGTCATTCACTTCAGGCTCTTCTCCACCATCAGTGAAATTACCATCACCGACAGCAGTGGCCGTGTTTTCTAAACTTAAAATTTCATCATCAAGAGGAGTGCCGATATCAAAATCATCTCCTCCTGCAGCTGCCAGATTGTCAGCATCACCCGATGCACTGACAGCACCTAATGTTAAAATCGCCAGTAAGAGTATGCTAACAAACATTATCTTTTTAAACTTCATAATTTCTTCTCCCATATTGCCTTTATTTTATACACAATATAAGCAATATTATGAAATAATATTTGTTGAAAAATAAATATAAGTCAACTAAAGCAATTGATTTCATTAAAAGTGTATTGATTAAAAAAAAGTAAAGTAACTGCCGAAGCAATTACTTTTTAATTTTTGCAGTCTTTTTAACAGTATCCTTAAGCACTGATTTTTTGATGGTTACTTTTGCAACACCTTTTGCATTGGTTTTGGCTTTGTATGTTTTTCCGTTGAATTTGAATGTCACAGTTTTCTTTTTAAGGTATTTTTTGTTTACTTTGGCTAGTGTTGCCTGCAGTATTAGTTTTTTGGCGGATTTTTTGACTGTTACTGTTTTCAGTGTTACTATGTGTTTTACTGTTAGTGTTTTTGTTACTGTTTTTCCAAGGGATGTTATTTTTAGCTTGTAGGTTCCTGGTGTTTGTGTTACCTTGAAGTTTGTATACTGTTATTTTGTATGTTGTTCCTGCTGAGTATAAGACTTTGGCATTAGAGGCAGTTATTGATGGATTGGTTTGTATGGTTGCGTTTGCGTCCTTTTTAAATGCAGGGTAGTTTTTGTCTCCGGAATATTCGAATGTTATGTTGTATTTTCCTTTCTTGTCGGATAAATCGATTTTGAGTATTCCTCCGATGATGTCATATACCTTGTATTTGACTCCGTCAATGAATACTGTGAGTGTTCCTTCTGCATCGTCCGGGAATTCCAGTGTAAATATTCC
>ONUN01000090.1 GCA_900320955.1 uncultured Methanobrevibacter sp.
CTGGTTCAACGGGGATAGCCTGATAAAATACTTAAATTAACCATTATTAAGTGAAAATAATTCAGGAATCCCCATCCTCTATAGGATGGGGTGGTTCAAGGATGTAAAATAATTTTGCTATTGTTTTTTTCATGATTAAAAAATTCCATATTTCATAAATGAAATTGCAAAAACGATTAGGAAATTTAAGATTCCCAGTATCAGGAATGTTTTTTCTAAAATGGACTGCCATTTTGCCGGAATTGCATTTTCATCATATAATTTCTTAACAATCATTAATATTAGTGTAATCAATGCAAAATAGAAGAATATTGTAACTCTTGCACCTGAAGGAAATACAACTGGAGAAAATCCAACAATAAATCTTGAAATGAATCCTCCAATGAATATGAACACAGGGAAGAGATTTTTTGGGAAAGCTTTAACAAGCATTATGCAACTGCTGATTAAAAGATAAAGGCTAATTATCACGACACTAATTGAATTTATGTTAAGTGCCGGAACACCTTCATAGGTGAATAGCTTCAATGTCTCTGTAAGGAAAGGAGTTGCACCAACGATCTGTTTAAACATTTTTGTAATCCCAATTAATGGTGAGCTTTTAATGGCATTTGAAGAGCTTCCAAGGGATTTCAAGGAACTGTCTAAAATGGAAATGTCTATGAATGCATTGAAAATTGTTATAAACAATATCAGAAAAATATTGAAGTAGCAAAAGTATTTCAAGTATTTATTATTTGATTTGATGATTGCGTAAACACTCAAAATAATATAAAACAGTGGGAATATTATCTTCTGTTCTATTAATGTTCCAAATGTTGTAACCAGACCTAAATAGGATTTTTCAATGATTGTGAAATTGACAAATTCAGGATACCAGAAAGCAGCTTCATGTGCAAATCGTATGCTGTTTCCAGGTGCTGTCAATATAAAAATTAGTGAAATGAGAGCTACTGCTGTAGCCAGCAAATTAAATTTATTGATGCTTTTCTTGTTAATTATGGAGTTCAGTAAGTATAATAAGTTAAATCCAAATACCAATGCTCCACTTTGCTCCTGATTGGCAGCATATAACAGAGCTAAAAATGAAATGATGTAAATGTATTTATTTACTTTTTCGCCATGGGCTTCATAAATCAGCGGTATGAATGAAATCATTCCAAATGCAAAACACCATGAATAGTTGAGGGTTGTTGAAATCCAACCTGCACTTGCCATTTCATAAAATGGATACATCAGGAACAGTAGAACCCCCAGATAAGCAATCTTTTTTGAATAGTTTTTGTTTACTAGCTTGATAATATAGTAAACTCCAACAGTGTAAATTATAACATCCAATATTTTCCAAATTATCATGTCAAGACGAACTAAAATTACTAAAAGGCCGTCTATAATTAATCTGCTTGACCAGTTATAATATCTAAAATGAAGATAGTCAATTAAAGTTTGATTAGACAGGACTTTCGCATATTTGATGTCATCTCCATTAAATCCCATAATCAAATGCAAAATTAGCATCAATGCCGCAAAAAGGATAAATGGCGAATATTTTTTAATGTTATAATTCATATGTTCATATTTTTGTTTTTAAACTATATAAATTATCGTAGATTATTTTAATTAATTTGGGAAACGACCCCATTAAAAAATAAAAAAAGTGTTAGAGAATTTAATCTCTAACGTCTAACATTAAGAGTTAATTTTACAACATCTCTTAAGTAATTTACATTGACAGTGTATTTTTTGACTTTCAATTTATTGATGGCTGCCTTATTAATGGTTATTTTAGCAATTCCATTTTTATTGGTTTTTGCTGTGTATGTTTTACCGTTGACCTTGAAGTGTATATATTTGCTTTTAATTGCTGTTTTTCCTTTTTTAAGGGTTGCACTTAATACAAGTTTTTTCGCTGATTTTTTAACAGTTATAGTTTTTTTGGTTTTTAATACCTGTTTTACTGTTAATTTGTTTTTAACAGTTTGGCCTTTGTAGGTTGCAGATATTACGTATTTTCCAGGAGTTATTTTGGAAGGTATTTTCAAGGTTGCGTATCCATTTGCATTGGTTTTTACCTTAAATGTATTTTTACCGATTTTAATGGTTACGACTTGGTTTTTGCCTACGAATTGACCATAATCGCCTCTTACACGTACCTTGTATGAATGTCCGTCATAGTAGTACATGTTAACGTTTTTATTTCCGACAAATCTGGATACGACATTTATGGTTATCCTTGATTTTTCACCGGTTTTTGGATTTACGTAGTCGATGTAGTGTTTTCCGATTTTATTTTTCGGATTGATGTCGATACTCAATATGCCTTTTGAATTTGTTTTTGCACCTGAAAGCGCCTTGTTGTCAAATTTGGCAGTTACTTTAGTGTTTTTAAGAGGATTTCCCTTAGAGTCAAGGAACTGCACTCCGAATGATGGTGATTTTGCATTGTATGCTATGGTCATGCTTTTTTGATCATTGCTGAATATTGTTGTGTTTACTATTACTGCACTTGAAAATGTTTGGTTCTTGTATTTTATGGTTACAAGATAATCGCCGGCAGGTAAAACTCCCAATGATACGCTTCCAGTTCCATTGGTTATTTTTATGTTGTAATTTTTATTTTTGAAAGTGGCTTTAATGGTGTCCGCTTCGAAAACGTTGTAAAGTGTATATATGGTTGATTTTTTATCGTAATATTTCACAACATCTTTGGTAATTACTGGACTGTGGTAAGTGTATGCTTTAACAGGAGCAATTGTGTTTTTGGTTGCAAGATCAATAAATTCACCTTCAACAATCATATAATTCACGCCGCTTTCAATACCGTTTCTCATGTTTTTAGCGAATGGCATTGAAGATGATGTGATTCTGATTTCAAATTTTGAATTAGGGTCTACTGCAATGTATTTTTTCAATTTGATTGTTTCATATCCTGCATGGGTTGATTTTCCACTTTGGGTGTAAACCGGACGGTTTTCCAGGAATATTGTAATGGTATATGGACTTTTTGCTGCTTCAAAGTAGGTTCCAACAGCGGCAATTATGTCTCCGTCTTCACTTGTAAATACTTGTCCGTAGATATTTTGTGAGGAGAAACCTGAAATTCCGACCACTTCATTCTGGTAGAGTTTTTCATAGGGTTCAACATTGTCGAAGGTGAATCCTACTGCGGTTTCTGTCAATGACTTGTCGTAGTATGAAAGGTAGTAGTATCCTCCATCTCCCCAGTCGGTTCCCCAACTGTTTTTACAAATCCATGCGCCATTGCCAGGTGCAGTTTTTGAAAATTTATTTTTTGAAAAGTTATCGTCCCATCCGACTAATGTGACGTAGTGGTTTCCACTGTATTTGGTGTTGTATACTGACTTGTAAGTATCGCTGTAGGATGGATCTCTTGAATTTGCACCATATACGAAAATGCTCATTGCACCGTATTTTGTCAGATATTGCTTGATTGCATTCTTATCCTTCATGTTTATGTAAACTGCGTTTACTGTACGGTATGCATCACCAGGACTATAGAGCAATGTGGAAACTTTTCCAAGCTCATCGTATGTGTCATCTGTTATGTTTGCTGCTCCAAGCCAGCTTGCAAAGTATGATGAAGTCATATATAAGTTTCCGGATTCAATATTACTCACTCTTCCATATGGTGAATAACGTAATCCGAGGTTTTGAATATTGTTTTCGGAAATGGTTATTTCTTTTCCGGTTGCAATTAGGAATGCTGATTCAAATGCGCCTGCTGCTCCGAATGCCCAGCATGAACCCATTGAACCCTGATTCTTAACAGGGGTAACCAATCCTAAATCATTTAAATTGAAGTATTTGTCTTTGGCAGAACCTGAAATAGGTTGAGGATTTAATTTGATTATTTCCCCATTGTATCTGATGATATAGTTAAATTTTTTGTCATTTATTGTAGCAGTGTAGTCTCCACAGTTTCCTATGGTGGAACCATCATCATCTAATCTGGTGTATATGTCCTCATTGGTGTTGTTTTTAAACTCTGAATTCATGATTAAGTAAAATGTGGATTCACTGTAAATCGCTCCCCCTTTGCTTGCAACATTGTCTGTGAATGTACAATCTTCAACGGTTGCGGCTTCATAGTCGAAATGTACTGCACCTCCATATCCGTTAGTTTCATTTGCTTGGTTGTTTGCAAATATGTTATTGTTTAAAATCACGTTTGCATCTGATGAATATATTGCTCCTCCGTTTTCTTTTGCGATATTGTTTGCAAATAATGAGTCACTTACATCAAGGGTTCCTCCCAACTGAAGTATTGCACCTCCGAACTCTGCAGTGTTTTTATCAAATATTGAGTTTATGATTCTAACTACGCCTCCATCACAATTATATCCATCACCATTAATGTCTACAAATACTGCTCCACCATTTCTGGCAGCTGTGACATTTACAAATTCACAATCATCAATAACTAAAGTGGCATATTTTAATGGATTTCCACCTTTGATTGCAACTGCTCCTGCAGTTATATTGGCAACCAAATTAATGAATTTTGATTTTTTGATTGTTGTCCATCCTGTGTTGTATATTGCGGTTGCATATTTTGAGGTAGCGTTTGCAAAAACACTGTCTTTAACAGTAATGAAACAGCCACTTGCATAAATCATACTCCATTTTATTTCTTTTTTGCTTTTAAATGTTGCATTGTTTAGATATATGCTACTGAAATCTTTTCCAAATATTGCAGACCCTGCCTCTGGTGCGGTGTTGTCTATAAATTTGTCGTTAGTACTGTTAATGGTACTGGTTTCACTACAGTATATTGCACCACCGTAATCTTCGGCATTTGTGTTCAAGAATGTTACGTTTTCAGTAATCAGTATCCCTTTTTCCACTTGGATTGCACTGTCATTGGTATTTTTCAAAATAAGATTTTTCAAAGTCAATGTGGATTGTGATACTTTAAATATAATTGTTTTGCCGTCAGCATCAATCACATGATTATTTCCGTTTATCGTATAGTTAGTTTTAAATTCAAAATTTTTTATCTTGTCTGTTTCTTTAAATTTGTAATCGCTTTCTAGAGTTATCGAATCCTCTGATTTATTTATTTCACTAGATAAATCATCATATGACTTTTCAGTGGAGTTGGAAAGAACATCTTGTGTGTCGCTCAGTTCCAATGTGTCTTGCACTGTTTGATTTACATCTTCAGCGCAGACGACTCCCATGGTCATTATCAATAAAAATAGAAAGATTACGCTTGACTTTATGAATTTCAATTTAATCTTCTCCCTATTTTATGATAATAATTTTGTATATTATTATATAAAAACTATAATTATATACTTTAAATATTCAATATTTCGTTTAATTTTTGCCTATTTTTGTGTATTAACTTATTTAATGAGAATAATTATATTTCCATTTTACAGTTATATTTTAATAAAACTTAAATATACTTTATATTAAATATACTTATCATGTATTCAAGTATATTTGAATGCTGTTATTAATTATGTTGAGGTAATATATTGAAATTTAATAAAATGATTTTTTTAACTGCTGTTTTATTAGTTATTTTATCTCTTGGTGCTGTAAGTGCACAAGAGGCTAATAATTCACTTCAGTTAGATTCTAGTGATAATTTTATTTTAAATGACGATTCTACCGCTTCTGTAAATAATGATAAGGCTGTCTATGTCGAAACTGACGGTGATGATACAGGATCAGGTAGTGAAAATAGCCCGTATGCTTCAATAAATAAGGCAATAT
>ONUN01000086.1 GCA_900320955.1 uncultured Methanobrevibacter sp.
TAAAATTGATTATTATTAATGAAGATTTGTGTAAAGGATGTCACCTTTGCTTGTTTATGTGCTACAAGAATGTATATGCAATTTCTTCAGAAGTTAATAAAAAAGGTGTGCAATTGCCTTTTGTTAAGTTTGAAGAAAGATGTACAAAATGTGGTACATGTGAAGTTGCATGTCCAGATCAGGCTATTACAGTAGATTTAGGTGAAAACTGGTGGATGGATGAAGATAACAATACAAACTTCAATCCTAAATTTACAAATGGCAAAAAGTAGGTGTTAAAAAATGGCTCAAGAATTTTTTATTCAAGGTAATGAAGCATGTGCTAAAGGCGCAATAACTGCAGGTTGTAGATTTTTTGCAGGTTATCCTATTACTCCTTCTACTGAAGTTGCAGAAACTCTTGCTAGGGAATTGCCTAAAGTAGGTGGTTCATTTGTTCAAATGGAAGATGAAATTGCTTCTGCAGGTGCGATAATTGGTGGTTCTTGGGGAGGAACTAAATCAATGACAGCGACTTCAGGGCCAGGTATTTCATTAATGCAGGAAAATATTGGTTATGCATTTATTAGTGAAACTCCAATGGTTATTGTTGATGTTCAAAGAGGTTCTCCTTCAACTGCTCAGCCAACAATGACTGCACAGGGGGATATGATGCAGGCTCGTTGGGGTTCTCATGGGGATTATGAACCAATCGCATTGGCACCGTCAAGCGTTCAGGAATTTTTTGATTTCACAATTAAGGCATTCAACTTAGCTGAAGAATTCAGATGTCCTGTATTTGTCATGGCTGATGAAGTTGTTGGCCATATGAGAGAAAAAATCACTGTTGAAGATGATATTGAAATAGTTCCAAGAAAAAGACCTGAAAAATCCGATAAATATTTACCATTTAAAAATGTTGAAAATGGAACTAATCCTATGCCTTCTTTTGGTGACGGGTTTAATATTCATGTTACTGGATTAACTCATGATGAAAGGGGATATCCAGACACAAACAATCCTGAAACTCATGATAAATTAGTTCAAAGAATTTGTGATAAAATTTTAAATAATAGGGATAAAATATGCTCTGTTCAATCCGAAAATTGTGAAGATGCAGATATTATAATTTTATCATATGGCTCACCTGTAAGGTCTGTTGTCGAAGCTGTAAACAGAGCTAGGGATGAAGGTAAAAAAGTTGGTTATATTAAACTTGACACTCCATGGCCGTTTCCGGAAGAACAAGTTGTTCAATTGTCATCAAATGCAAGTGATGTGATTGTGGTGGAAATGAATTTAGGTCAAATGTATTATGAAGTTGATCGTGTTCTTAAAAGAAGTGCTAATGTTCATTTGATGGGTAAAATTGGAGGAGCAATGCCAACTCCTGACGAAATATTAGATCAAATTAATAGAATAGGAGGAAACTAAATGTCAGAACAAAAAGAAAATAGGTTTCTCCCATATTTAAGGGAAGATAGGTTGCCTCATATTTTTTGTCCGGGTTGTGGAAATGGTGCGATTATCAATGCATTTTTAGCAGCTATGGAAAAAGCAGAAATGGACTTTGATAATATTGCTATGGTTTCTGGAATTGGATGTTCTTCAAGAATTCCAGGTTATTTAAACTGTGATTCACTCCATACAACTCACGGAAGGGCTTTAAGTTTTGCAACTGGTTTAAAAGTAGCTAATAAAGATTTAGATGTAGTTGTTTTTACTGGTGATGGTGATGCTGCTTCTATTGGAGGTAATCATTTAATTCATGCTGCAAGAAGAAATATTAATCTCACTGTTATTTGTATTAATAATAATATTTATGGTATGACTGGTGGTCAGATTAGCCCTACCTCTCCTAAAGGTAGTTTTGGAACAACTGCACCTTACGGTAATCGTGATGCTCCATTTAAATTGGCTGAACTTGTTGCAGCTGCCGGTGCATCTTATTCTGCAAGATGGACTACTGTTCAAATTGAAAATCTTGTTTTATCAATTAAAGAAGGTTTGAAAAATCCTGGATTTTCATTTATTGAAGTTGCAACTCAATGTCCTACTTATTTTGGTCGTAAAAATAAACTTAAAACTCCTACTGCAATGGCGGCAGTTATGAAAGCAAATACTGTGTTCAAATCTGCTGCAGAAAGAATGAGAGCAAAAGAGTTAGAAGGAAAAATTGTTGTTGGTGAATTTGCTAATTCTCAAAGAGATGAATTTACTGAAGGCATTGAAAAAATTAGTGTGGAAAAATCTGGTAAAAAAACTATTATCAATTCTGCATTTGAATCTAAATTATAGGTGGAAATATGAGAACTGAAATAAGAATTTGTGGATTTGGAGGTCAAGGTGTAATCCTTGCAGGTATTATATTAGGTAAAGCTGCAAGTTTGTTTGATGAAAAGGAAGCTGTTCAAACTCAATCTTATGGTCCTGAAGCTCGTGGAGGGGCTTCTAAATGTGAAGTTGTTATTAGTGATAGTAAAGTTGATTATCCTAAAGTTCAAAGTCCTGATATTTTAGTTGCCATGTCCAATGAGGCTTTAATTAAATATATTGTTGATTTGAAGGATAATGGAACTTTAATTGTTGACCCTGGAACAACAGATGTTGAAGATGTAAGGGAGTTTATTGATGAACATAATATTAAAGTTCATGAAGCTCCAGCTACTAAAACTGCAACTGATGAAATAGGTTTAAAAATTGTAGCAAATATCGTTATGGTCGGAGCAATTACAAAAATTACTAAGGTTATATCTAAAGATGCGGCTATTAAGGCCATTGAAGATAGTGTTCCTAAAGGAACTGAAGAAAAAAATATTAAAGCTTTTGAAGCTGGATTTAATTTAGTTGAATAGGTGTTACAATGAGATTTTTTGAAAATATAGCAAAACAAATTTTTAGTCAAGAAGGCATACCAATTTTAGAAGGTCATGTCGCTTACTCTCCTGAGGAAGCTATGACCATTTCTTCTGAAATGGGTGTTCCTGTAGTGGTAAAGGCTCAAGTTTTAACCGGTGGTAGAGGTAAAGCAGGTGGTGTAAAATTTGCAAACAACCCTGGTGAAGCTTTAAAAGTAGCTGATGAAATTTTAGGAATGGACATCAAAGGCGAAAAAGTTAAACATTTGTTAATAGAGAAAAAAGCTGAAATTTTAAATGAATTTTTCGTAACCGTATCCATAGACAGAGGTGCTAGAAAACCTGTTATTCTTGCAAGTATGGAAGGTGGGGTTGAAATTGAAAATCTAGCAAAAACAAACCCTGAAAAAATCATTAAATACTATCCAAATCCTTTAATTGAATTTTTACCTTATGAAGCACGTGAAATTGCACGTAGAATGGGCGTTCCATCTGAATTAATTTCACAGATGGGGGACATGATTTGGAAATTATATAAAGTATTTGAAAAATATGATGCAGATACTGCTGAAATCAATCCATTGGTTTCAACTCCTCAAGGTTTGATTGCTGCTGATGCCAAACTTGTTGTTGAAAATGATGCATTATTCAGACATCAGGAATTGGTTGAAAGACTTCACTACAAAAAGAAAGCTGTTGACTTTGTGCAGTTGGATGGTGACATTGCAGTAATCGGTAATGGTGCAGGTTTAACATTAACTGCTATGGACATGATTAAACTTAACGGTGGAGAACCAGCGACCTTTTTAGATATTGGTGGTGGAGCTTCAGAACAAATTATTGATCAGGCTTTAAACCTTGTATTGAATTATGAACCAGTTAAAGTTGTGTTCCTGAATGTTTTAGGTGGAATCACTAAAGCGGATGATGTTGCTCGCGGTGTACTTAAAGCTTTAGAACATTGTGAAAGAAAGGTTCCTATTGTCATTAGGCTAACTGGTACTAATGAAGAAGAAGGTCAAAGAATTTTAGAAGAAGCCGGCATTTCCTATGAGGTTTCAATGGAAAAAGCCGCTCTTAAAGCTGTTGAGTTATGCAACGAGATAAAAGCTAAATAATTAGTTTTAATCAATAATTTCATTAAATCTTAATTGTTTGCTAAAATTATATTGTCGTCATTACATGGTGTAATGATGACTTTAAACCTATTTTTTATAAAAAAGAGTTATTTCAGCAGGACTACTCTGCTAACTTTTGATTCGTTTACTATTTCTCTACCGCATTCATTTCCTATTTTTGTTGCGAAATCTGTAACTTCATCAATTGTGGGCATATTGTCTGGTGTTAGTCTGTCTCGTGATGAACCGACGCACATATATGCTTTTACTTCAACGTAATCTGGATTTGCCTTTTCGATTAATTTCGCATATTCCTCTGGATTTTCCATATTTCTTCCTTTAACACAGGTATTTCGTATACATGTTCTGGAGTTAAAACTGGATAATGTTTCAAGTGATTCGTTTAAATTAGTCCAGGCATCGTTTATTCTAGGTCTGCATACATCATTGAATATTTTCTCGTTAGGTGCATCCAAGGAAAGGTATAGTTGATACGGATCGTTTTCCAGATTTCTTAGTCTGTCTACGCATTGGCCATTGCTCACCACAAATGTTGTAAAGTCTCTTCGGTTAAACTCTCCAATCAGTTCATCGATTTTTGGATAGAGTGTAGGTTCACCGGCCAGGGAAATGGCTGCGTTGGTTGGTTTTTTTATTTCCTCTAACTTTTTTTTGTTTGCTTTGTCATTTCCATAAAATCCGCATAATAAATTATTCTGTGCTTCAATGGCTCCGTCAATTATGGTTTTCGGGTCATCATACTCTTCGTCTTCCCAGTTGGTTTGTGTATAGGTTAGGTCTCTCCAGCAGAATTCACATTCCTGTTGGCAGTTTGGAACTGCAGGAGACATCTGTAAGCATCTGTGTGATTCGATTCCATAGAACTTTTCCTTATAGCAAACACCCTTATCTGCTATGCTTTGGCGTGTCCAATGGCATGTCTTGACGGCGGCATGGCCATGTTGTCCGACGAATCTGTATCCACTTTTTTCTAATTTTTCTATTTGGCTTTTATTGAATGACATAAAATCAAGTTAATGTTTAGTTTTGATAGTATATACATTTTTCAAGTCAAAAACAATTTAACATATATTGAACAATATTGTAATTATTCTATTTAAAGTATTTATATGTTTAATTATAATATTTTTTATTATGAATTTGTGGAATAAAAATCAAGAAAAGTTATTTTTTACAGAATCTCTCAAACTTGCAAAGGCAAATCAATTGTTCTATCTTGATGAAGATGGCAGGCATTTGGCGTACTGGCCGAAAAGTTATCGTGGTGTTAAATCTACATTACAGTCTAGGAATTCATTGATTGGAAACTATACTGAAAAGTGGGTTAAAAATCTTCTGAAAGGTGTAATCTCTGATGAAAATTTGCATGTTGTCAATCAGGCAACAATTCCTGCTTTAGGCATCACGTCAAGGTCTCCTGCAGATATTGTAATTTCAACAGTCGATAAAAAAATTTTAAAAGCCAGTGAAGTTAAAGTAATATTTGAGGTTAAGATGTCAATAGTGTGGAATTGGCAGTATGATGTCATTTCCAATGAACTTATGGAAGTTGGTGATTATAGAACTCATCAGGGAAAGCCAAGTTTCACACGTTCAGATTCAATCCTAAAAGCTATTGGCAAATGTATTGATATTCGTGTTTCAAATTTCAAAGCATCCAAAATACCAATAATTGTTTTGGGCAATGCTCCCTTGTCCAATGGATTCTGCAAAAAAGCAGATTATCTGAAAAGTGCAGGCATTATTCAGGGGTTCTGGTCTTTAAATCCGTTCCCGTTAAATCATGGAAATACAAGAAAAGCAACTCCAAAAAGTGGTTTTTTAAGAATGGATTCAAGTATGGAGTTAAAAATACATTTAAACCGTTTGTTTAATCAAAATTTGAATTTTTTCTCGGGAATGCAGGACCTGGAATCATTAGGCAAATATATTGAAATTGCGGATATGGAAGATGATTGCAAACAAAAAGGATTGAAATTTTTAAATCTTTTAAAGAGGTCTTAAATTGGTTAGAAAAACACAAACAACATCTTTTGGTTCTGTTGTCAGAGAA
>ONUN01000084.1 GCA_900320955.1 uncultured Methanobrevibacter sp.
TTTCCAACTGTTAAATTTCTATAAATAAAGAAATAATAACCCAAATAAGCTTCTTCAGTCAAATTAGACATATCCTCTGGAAGTTCACTAATTTCATCGAAATTTTTATCAAAAATGACATTTCCTTCGCAATCATAAATGCAGATGTTTAATAATGTTTCATTTTCCACATCATAATCCAATCTGAAAGGCATTCCATAATATGTTACATTTGAATAATCGAATTCAATTAATGAACCGACTTTCAATACGTAAAATGTTTTAGTGTCGTTGCTAGGGTTGAAATTATTGGAACCTGAATTATAAACTTCTACAGTGTATTTGCCTGCAGCCAAATTTGAAAGATCAAAATAGCTTTCATCAGTATCATTCCTATAAATAATATTACTGTTTTCATCCTTTACGATAACAGTAACATTTGTAGCGTTGATTACATCAAAGTAAATTTCAATGTCCTCTCCGTAATACACATCACCAATGTCCTCTATTTCAACAGATGAATTTGCAGGTAGGACAAAGAATGTTTTTGAATCCTGACTGGTGAAAACATTCTCAGTTCCCATATTAACCACAGTAATTTGATAGGAACCCGCATCCAAATCAAGACTAATAGTCGAGTTTGTAATAGTGAAATTATCTACTTCACCACTTTCCAAATCAACAACAGTCACAGTAACATTGGTTAAATTATCAACATCATAATTGATTACAACATCGCCATAAACATATTCTGTTTTATTATCTAAAATTATGGAGGAATTAACTTTTAAAACATTGAATGAAGCATAATCTCCACTAGGATTATAATTTCTGTCAATGACATTAGTTAATGTTACTGCATATGAACCTACAGGCAAATTATTTATGGTAAATAAATTTCCTTCAACGACGTCGTTGATAATAAACTCCTTGGTATCAATATTATAAATTGAAACAACAACACTTGTTCTGTTTTCAACAGTGAAATTAATAATTATATCTTTTCCGTAATAAGTGTCGAGTATCTTTTCGAGAGTTAATGAAGAACCTGCTCTATTAACTCTGAAATCTGAAGCAACACTGCTTGAGCGATAAAATTCATTTTCTAAAGTACTGATTACTACATTATAAAATCCTGTTCCTAAATTAGGAATAGAAACGTTAGTGCCATTTACAGTTTCATTGAATACCACTTCAGAGTTAAGGGTAACTGTGACCAGAACTGCAGTACTGTTTTCAAACTCAAATCCGATGTTTGAATCTTCACCATAGGTTACATCTCCGATACGTGTAATTACAACGGATGAATTATATTTTAACACATTAACTATTAGTGAGTCAACAGTACAGTTTTCAAATGATTTTTCGTTTATGTCTGGAATAACAAGCCATGATCCATTTGTCAATACCCATAAATACTCATATGCATCAATATAAAAATCAGCAAGATATAATTCATCGTTGATTTTGAAATTGAACTCATCAACCAAAATAATGTTGTTATTGTCATCATATATTGTAGCATTTAATAAAATCACATCGCCAACCATACGATTTAAATTAACCTCATCCAAACGGGCAAAAGTCTTTGAAATAATAGTGCCATTGTTGAAAATGTAATCGGATTCGGAAAGGCTATTGTTATTCAAGTAAACAGTTGAACCCTCTAAAATACTGATAGATCCATTATTTTGATTATTGAATATACAATTGCTTATATTAACATTTTCACACTCACCTAATGCAATAATACCGTAATCAAGACTATGTATTCCATTAAATAACGAATTGGCAATAGTTAATTTGTTTATGTCATATCCCATTATTGAATTTCCAGAATTATCTATAAATTCACAACCCTCAACAACATGATTTGAACCTTCCAGATATAGCGAATACATTTTGGCACGAGTGAAAATTGAATTCCTTACAGTTAAATTAGAACCAAAATAATTTAATGCAGAGTAAGTGTTATTGACTGTGATATTGCTTATCAGTCCATTGTCTCCAAACCATTCGATGGCACCTATTGCATCACATAAATTAATATTCATTAATGTGACATTGTCTGCGGATACCTCGAATATGCCAGATTGGCCCATTCCGTTAACATCAAATCCGTTTCCGTTAATTGTCACTGCCTTATCTATTGGAATGCCAGCAATATAATCAGCATCATAATAATAAAACTTATAGTCCTTTGTGAGATTAACAACACCACCGGATTTGGTCTTGTTAATCAAATCATACAATGCATAGAAGGAATCATCATCATAAATTACTTCAAATTCATGCTTTAATGTAACATTTTCATATTTGGCATAAATTTCATCATAATAAGGACCAATGGCTTCAAATGAAACATAAATTATTCCATCATGGAGACTGTCTGAAGTGACATTGATGTTTCCACCATCAGCAATAAAACTGAATGCAAATAGGTTGAGTCCATTATATGTTGAATTTGATGTTGAATTGAAGTCGTATAAGTTAGTCAGATTCAAAGTAAGTGTTGCATTTTTACCAGCTGCAATAACTGTTGAATTAGAATTGAAAGTTGCAAATAACGTATTATCCAAAATAACATTGCTGCTGACATTGGCTTTTTTATTGAAATTGTCTGCGGTATTTCCCCACCAGTTGTAATTTGCATTTAATGAATCTAAAGCATAGATAACCACATCAAAGTTATTCAATAAAATTGAGTTCCTGATTGTAATATTTTTGCCTCCAGCATATATTGCGCTGCCGTTAATGCCATTACCGTTGATTAGAGAGACATTTTCCAAAACAACATCGTCGGTCAAAATATTAAAGATGCGAGAGTTGTTTTTACCGTCAATGATGAAGCCATTTCCGTTGATAGTTATGGATTTATTGATTTTTATTCCATTCGGATTATCAATTTCCAGATAGAACTCATAATTATTAGTTAAGTTAAGGACATTTCCTTTCATATGGTCTATTTCATATTGCAAGGCATAAAATGAATCGCTAGGGTGGTCAACTACATTATATTTAATTCCATATGTTTCATAGGAATATTTTGGTAGATTTGCTAAAACAACAACATTGGCCTCACCATAATCGTCAGGAACATATGTAACCTTAACAGGAACATTGCCTAAAATAAAAGAATCAGTGCTGAAGTTGCCATTATCTGATATTAAGCTTAAATTAAGCTTAAAGTCACCAGAATAATCTGAAACTGTTCCTTTTCTTGCATCATATGATTTCAACGTGAAAGTAATGTTATTTTTAGAATTGATATAAGTTTCGTTTTTACCATATTCGATGTCTAAGAATAACCAGCCATTCAATGTTACCCTTGGACCAACAGAAGGTCTCTTATCCAAATTATCAACAGTATGTCCAAACCAGTTATTATAAGCTTTTAGACGACCATCAACAGCCGTATTCTGAGATGAATCAAATACTTTACTGTCAGTATTTTCAACAAAAATGGAGTCATGAACATTAAGATAACCATGGCCTGATGAATATACGGTGGATTTTCCATTATGATTTCTCATGAAAATGGAGTCGTGTAAATCCACATCCTTACGTTCAAGGTTCATTGTACAAACTGCACTTCCCTGACCATTTGCAGTATTGTCATAAAATTCTGCACTGATACTCTTATCACGTTCAACTGTTGATATGGAGTGAGTTATGTAAATTGCACCACCATCCTTGGAAGCCCTGTTATTTTGATAGATTCCTGTAAAGTTACCGGACGGATTAAAAGCATAAACTGCACCACCAAAAGCAGCAGCATTTGAATCAAAAACACCATCCATGGATAATATTGGAAGGGCAAGAGCCGCAGCTGCACAAATTGCACCCCCAGTGTTTCCTGCGGAATTTTTTGTGAAATTACCTTTAATATGATATCTATTCACATCAATTAGATATATTGCACCTCCGTCTGATGCTCTATTATTTGTAAAAGTACCTGTTATGTTGGAAAATATTTTGCTTTCATAATATCCCCTATAATGAATTGCACCGCCTTTTTCACTGGCAGTATTGTTTTTAAAGATAGATGACTCTATATTTATAGGATTATAGGATTTAAGATAAATTGCACCACCATTTTTCGCAGAATTGTTTTCGAATCTACAGGAATCAATAGACAAAGAAGTTTGAGATGATGTTTGAATCGCACCACCATTATCGGCATTACCATTAGCAAATGTGATATTATTCAAAACAACCTTATGTCCATCTATATTAAAGATTCTTGCCCATCCATCACCATCGATAACATGGTTATTACCGTTGATTGTCAAATCTTTATTAATGTAAATACCATCCATCAACATATAATCGGACATCACAGAAAAAGTATAATCCCTAGTGAGATTTATAACATCACCAGAATTGCTAATCAGATGCTTAAGGTCTGTGAAAGAACCTTCATAGTACTGATTAAGAGAGATTACATGACTGAATAGTTCATAATCGATTTCGACAGGCATTTCACCATCGAAACTTGAAGTATACACCACATTTCCCTCATTATTGGTCAGCATAATTGAATCGGAGCTGAGTGTCCCTCCTTCTTCCAACAGGCTAACGCCAAATTTCATGTTTCTGAATCGTGATAACGGAACCCCTTGTCTTGAGTTCAAATCATATGAGTAAAATTTAAGAGTAATATTTGAACTGTCTCCTACCGGAATATCATAGAGAGAAGGTGTGATATTCAGATAAAGCAAACTCTTAACAGGGAACACCCGGAGCAGGCCATAATTCTTTAATATATCATTATTTGTACCGCCAAACCAATTGTTCTCAATGTTAGCTGAAATATTCCACCTTAGTGATTCACCCTCTGGCTTAGAAATATAATTTGATGTTGAATTGGTTAACAATATGGAATTTGTGAGATTTAATCTGCTGCTAGCTTGAAGATAAATGAAACATCCCTCCATACCAGAATTGGAATTAATGAAAATGCAATCTCTGATTACAGTATTAATACCCATTACAATCAAAGAGCCCCCATTTTCATCAGCCGTATTGTTAATGAAAGTGGAATTGGTTATTGTAAGCACTTTTCCAACCAGATTAATCGCACCCCCCTCAAATTTTGCTGAACAATTAATGAACCTGCAGTTATTGACTGACATATTATTTATATAACCCCAAATGGCTGAACCCCATTTTGATTTACTATTAACAATGTTCAAATTATTTATGTCCACATTAGGACGGTTACTCATAAAAAAGACTCCACCACCATTTTTTGAATCCAAAGTAAAACCGTTACCATTAATCACTAGGTCTTTTGAAATAGTTACGGCCATGTCACCGTCGATAGATTTGTCACGAGTATAATTATGAGCCAGATTTAAAACTCTATTTTGACAATTGTTAACAACAACCTGAAGAGCGGTGAATGAATAGGGATTTGTCTTGAACTTTAAAGTGATTTTTGCACCATAACAATCCACAGTAAGAGAAGATGTATTTTTAAAAGGATCTGTCAGGAATTTAAAAGAGGATTTGCCGTTTGCCAAATAAAGCTTATCAGAAACCACCTTTACATTTACTCCACTTACACCATAACTAATCGCCGGATTACTAAATGGAGGTAATTTACTGTCAGACGTAGGAGAATCACGCATATATTTCATGCTTAAATCAATGGTGGATTCCTGCCCACCGTGGTAATTTTTATCCATAGATGTGGCAACAAGATACAAATTTTCCCTATTATTAAGGTTAACTGCTTTACCTTTGAGCTTGGCCAAATCGTAATACCGGTTATCCATAGTATTTCCAAACCAATTGTTTGCAATATTTATCTCTTTGGTAGACCAGACATCATAATTGTCATTCCTTAAAAAAGTAGAAAATTTAACTGAACATCCTTTATGGTCGCAATATATTGCATTAGGCTGTTCGACAAATGCACAATCCACTATGGTTGAAGATTTAGAATCAAGATATATTCCTCCACCATATTTCTTAACCTGATTTTTGGTGAACAGACATCCTTTAAAATTAAGGGATTTGCAATTGGATGAAGCATACACTGCACCACCCTCCTTTGAAGCACCATTAGCTGTAAAATTACAATATGAAATATGTCCAACAATAATTCC
>ONUN01000070.1 GCA_900320955.1 uncultured Methanobrevibacter sp.
TGTTCTTACAGTATCTGACATGTAAATCCTCCATATATTTTCTAATAAGTATAGTTTCTAATCAATAATATAAATAAGTATTTTTTTTATTACTATTTTTGGCGAATTTCAAAAAATGTATTACACATTTATGCAGAATCACGGAGTCGCAGTTGAGAAATAAATTTATAAAAACATTGTCAAGTTCAATATTATGAAAATTGACTCTAAAGGTAATATGTTAGTAGGCAGTGTAGCCATTTTAATTGTATCCTTGTTATTAATATCCATTTTTATAATAACGAGTATAAATTACATTGAAAATGAAAATATCGAGCTAAAATCAAATAATAATTTTAAATTTTTCATTGATGACTATTCGAGAAATCTGGAAGTTCTTGGAAGGGATTCAATAGCTGAAGCTACACAAAAGGTATACAATGGTTTGCCAATCTTCAACAGCAAAAATCAGATTAAAAAAAATTTAAATAAACTGTTAAACGAAAAAAATGAGGAATTAGAAAAAAAATATGGAGCAAAAATATCCTCTGAAGTCTTATCTGTTGAAACTACGGAAACTCCCTGGAAAATACTATTCAAAGTAAAATTAAATGTGATAAAGGACAACATCAAATATTCAAATACTATTGAAAAAAACGCATCGATAGAGGGCTTAAGAGACCCACTGCCCCTTGCAAAACTAACGATTGCATCTGGAATTTTAACTTATGACAATAAAATTCACTACAAAAACGCAATTGCCGGATATATGGTTATACATCATTTCAAATCACCGGAATCATACATTGAAGCGACTGCACCACTATATATCAAAAAATGTCCATATGATCCATATATTCATCATGGTGACCCTGGGGTATTGAAAGATTGTTTGGACAAGGGATATTTCCATGAAAGTGCTGACGGAAGCTGTTATTTATGTAGACTTGAAGGAAAGGGAAAATGTCCCCATTATGGTATGGAAGTGTTTATTCAAACACATACACCACTCAAAAACGAATCCTTATCCTGCAGTGATCATGTAGTCTTTTCAGACCATTATTATGGTGAAAAAATAGACCCAAACGATTGGAACAGCTTGATTTTAGATTCATCACATAAGAAAAAATACGGACTGGGGGGTGAAGATGATGGACAATAAGGGAAACATTACACTTGAAATTGGTGTCCTCATAATAATTATTCTAATGATAGTCGGAATAGCTCTTTTCTTGAATGAAACCAGTACAGAAAAAATAGTAAGGCAAAGTGAAAACGAACATATTCAAACATTGCTGGAAGAATCTGTTGTCAATCTAATAAACAATCCTGGAACCCCTCCAAATTGGGAAGTAAATAAAAAAGGAACTCCAGGTCTTGCAATTGTTAATGAAGAGGAACAGGTTATTCCCAATAGTGTTTCTTATGCCAAATTGCTTGCAATGGGAAGTGACTACAACAAGTTTGTAACAAAAACTCTATTCAATTCAAAAATCAAAACATCGATTGAACTAATTCCAAAGGAGAGTAGTATTTCAAGTGTAAAAATTGGAAATGATGCATCTTCAAACAACATCCATTCAGCAAATAGGATGGTAAAATGTGACTTCTTCAAAAAATATGTTCTAAAAGATTTTCAAAATGACGGAAAATGCAATCACAATCATGACCAAAAGTCCCATAGTTGTGATTATTTTAAAGTGTTTAAAGGAAATTTAAGAGCGTTTAACTACTATTTACTTATAGATGAAGATGAAAAATATGATTTAGAGTATTTTATGGGATCAACAAGACTTGTTAAAGATAAATCTTGGGAAACCGTAAGGACTGATGAAATTTATTTGAACAATAAAATTGAGTTTTATGATGATTCAAGTGCAATCATATTTATTCATTTTAACAAGCCTGATGCAAAAGCTTTGCTTGTTCAGGTTCCAAAAAGATTTGATGAAAACTATCTAAGCTATGATTACTTCAGAACAAATGACTGTGAATTTATCTTGAAGGGGTGGTATTAGAAATCATCTAAATGAAAATACTCAAAATCAGCAATGACACGGAAATCAAAATAAGACTTGAAATTGAATCTGTAACGCTTGTTGATATTGGAATTACAATATTATCAGGGTCTAAATTATGATTGTAGGAGGTTATTGAAATGTAATAAACCAAAAATACCATTATTGTAACTAAAATAAGTCCGGACAATGTAGAAATTGGAATTATTTTTTCAAATCCAACACCGGCAACACCGAATACAAGGGAGGAACCTTCGGCAAGAATTCCTATGAATGGGAAAATGATAATAGCCAAAATAAAACAGACTGCAAAATTATGCAAGGCTTCTCCTTTTGGTTTTTTTAATGGCTCCACAAGACCTGAATGAATTCCTGATGATAGTCTTGCTCCTAAAATACTAATTAAACTTCCGCATTCTCCTGAAAACAATGGGATTAATGTTAACAGGCTTGGATTACATAGCAATGTTTCAACCGCACCATTTAAAATTCCTCCTGCAGAACATCCTAAAAAGGAGCATAAAAGTAAAACAGGAGTTGATTGTGACAGAATTGTTTTAGTCTCATATGATAATCTATAGCAGTAAATAAATGACACAATCACGGTTAAAAAGATAATAATAAGCGCAGCATCTTTTATAATCCAATTGATACTTAACAGCTGCAATATGAAAAGAGACATAATAATAGCTGGCAAAGTGAACAAATCACCGAATGCCGCAATTATTGGACTGGTAATGTTGTCCGGGTCCCAACCATGCTGAAAGCTTTTAAATGATATGAACATGGTTATAGGCAACATTATTAAATTTGAAATTACCCCTGCAATTACACTAATTAGAATAAAATCTATTAAAGACATTGCCGGATAACGCAATAACAAACACATTAAATTAGCAATGATACCTAAAAATAAAGATAAAACCAAAGTCAATACAAAAGAAGAAAATATGTTGTGATTTAGTTCTTCTGACCTTTCAAACTTGGGTGATATTATACCAATGTGCAGGTTAGTTGACAATCTTGAAGCAAAAGAACCGAAAATATTTCCTCTCATTCCAATAGCACCAGGAATCATTACTAACAATCCTGGAAATGTTTCAAGGAAAAAAGTCATTTTACCAAGTATAATACCTGCTATTAAATCACCAATAGCACAAATTAAAAGTGCAAATAAACCTTCTTTTAAAATGGATTTGTGTTCTCCGTAAAACTCAGAGAACGCTTGAGTAGATAGTGAACTGCGAATCTTCTTCTGGTTGCTTTTCACAAATATCACTACCCTTAATCATTTTTATCACTCAATATATTCTATAATTATTCTTCCAATTCATCTGGAATATCATCCAATGAACAGGTTCCTGCAGCTAATTTTACAAGCAAATCAGCGCCCTCGTCTGTTCCTTTTAAAATTAATGTGTCCCCTGCTAGAAGCATTGTATTCTTATCTGGACCATAAATCCATGATACACCACGTCTAATAGAAATTACTCTCATACCTGTACGATTTACTAATAGCAAATCACCTAATGTATTATTAGCTAATTCTGATGATTCATCTATGGTAACTCTAACAATACTTTTATCAGATTCTTCCATAACCATTTTAAATACTGGATGTGGTTTAAAACCAGTTAATACTAAATCAGCCAAATCTTTTGCTGCATTTGCCATACTTTCTGTAGCTTCAGCGATTTCAAGTAATGCTGTCAATTTTTCAGCATCTTCATATGACCTAGCAGCCACTAATGATTCTTTTTTAATTTCGTAATTCATTGCATTAACTTCATTTTCTAATGTAATTACTTCTTCAGCAGCAGTTTTACTGTTGAACAATACAGCGGAATAAGCTAAATCTACCATCAATTCCGACATATTTTTCATTTCTATTAAAAGATTTTTGATTGACAATTAAATTACCTCATAAGTCGTTTGGATTGACATGTAATAAACATGCTTTTCTAAGTTTTAATAATGTTTTTTTCTTTGATTTTAAATCTTCAACTTCTTCTAAAATGTTTTCTAAAGGTTCTCTTAAGCATTCAACTGTTTCTTTATCGTGTAGCCACATGCATTCCTTACAGTTCCAAACACCTTTACCTTTAATCCATTCTCCGCCAGTTGAAGAATCTCCGCATGGATAAAATGGACAATAACAGAAATCACAGTACTGACCTTCATAGTGACATGGATAGAATTCACATTCACGGTTAGGGCCATGTCCAATTTCCCCATTTAAAAACTTTTCATAATGATTTTGTGATAATGGATGAATTTTTGACCTTATAACGTATCCTCTAGGTGTTACAAGTTTTCCATCCTGTTCATAAGTTAAATCGTTTCCGACTATTAATGTACAAGACATATTAACAATGTCTTCTGTTAAATCCTTAAGTTTAACGATTGTTGCTTTTGGAGGCTCATAAGTACTATCAACAATACCGATTAAAGCATCTTCGCCTTTAATATCTAAAACACATTGTTTAAATCTTCTAAATGGTTCTTTACGTGTTTTACTAATTGGATTATAGATTGCAACAATTAAGTTTGCCTCAAGCGCATACCTTAATTTCTTTTCTATTTCAGAAAAGGGAGTTAGTATATTACTTAAACTAATAGCTGCAAAATCATGCAAAGGCGCTCCTAAGTGGCTTGATGCATAATTCAATGCAGATACACCAGGATAAACCTTAATTTCAACATCATCATATTTACTAACAATTTGATACAGCACGTTAGCCATTCCGAAAACACCAGGATCTCCAGAACTAATCAATGAAACTGTTTGGCCTTCAAGACTTTTTTGAATGGCGAATTCAGCTCTTGCTATCTCATCGCCCATTCCTTTTTTGATAACTTCCTTATCACTAATCAAATCCTCAATCTGATTAATATATTTTTTATAACCGATGATAACATCAGACTCTTCAATGGCTTTAATAGCCCCTAAAGTCATGTTATCTCTGTTTTGGCCAATTCCAATTACATTAATCATAGTATCAACCTAATAATTACTGCTATAGTTAGTATAACTAGTATAGCCAGTAGAGCGACTACTGCTACTACTATAATTGTTATAGCTAGTGCCATAATTAGTATTTGTTGATGATCCACTATTTTTACTATGGAGTTTTAAAACTGAATTAATTACTATTGTCCTTTCATCAACTGTCAGTCCGCTTTCCTTGTAAGATGCATTTGCTTTTGCTATAATCTTATAGGACGGAACCTTACTAATAACAATTTGTCCTGAACTTGAATTAGGAGATTCATAACCTAAAGCTTCTATAGTTACTGTAAAATTACCTTTATTAGTGTTATCATAAGTTGTAACATTCATAGAATCAACATTAACACCATCAACCTTCGACAGTGACTCCATCTTCAAAGCTACATCTTTCTTATTAGTAATATTAACAGGACTTGCATCTTTAATTAACATATCATTTACTTTTTCTGGGGTAAACATCCCACTTATTTTTGAAATTTGCATATCTATCAGCCCTTGAACATTAGGAGCTTCAGAGGTTACAATAGTATATGAACTAACAAGTCCCACTTCAAAGAATATAATAAATAATACAACAATTAAAATAATTCTAAGTACCTTACTTGCCATTTTTATCACAATCATTAAACTTATAATAAGTACATTATAATGATTTAACTTTTATTTTTAATATATAATAAATATAACGAATGATAGTAAAAATTAAAATTGAAAATTCTCAAAGTTTATTAATATAGAAAATAAAAATTTTAATTAATATGTCAACTAATAAAATTCTATTAAAATTTGCAAAAAAGGGAATCAACCTATCACCTGAAGCTTATAATAAAGTTATTAATGCAGAAAATCCTATAGATTTTGCATCTTCACTGATAGTAAAACTAAAAAGTGATAAATTTACATCAAAAGATTTAGTATCAGTCAGTGGTGAAATAGTTGATGAAATTACAGGAAATCCAAAAACAGAAAAAGATAATCAGGAAACATTAATAGAAAACAAAGAAACTGAAACCGAAGAAAAAACACAAGAAACAAAAAAGACACCTGAAAAACCAGTTGAAACCCCAATCAAACCAAAAACACAAGAAACAAAAAATATACCTGAAAAACCAGTTGAAAATAAAACACCACAAGTAGAAAAACCTGTTTCAATGGATAATTTAAAAAAAGAAAGTGACGTTAAACAAAAACATGTAAATGAAGCCATTTTAGAAGCTTCAGAAACTGTTAAAGACGAAAAAATTCAATTTAAAAGAAACTTAGAGAAATCTAATGTTGAATACGATTTCGAAATCATTCAGGATACCAGTAAAAAATCATACACCAGCGGAGAACTTGAAAACCTGATTTCCTATTTTAAAAGCAGATATGAAAAGTTATATAACATCTTATCCAAAAGACCAGAACTCAGAAAGCCTATTAAAGTAGCTGATATTGATGATTCTCAAGACAGTTTAAGCATGATTCTAATGGTTAAAGAAATCAGATCAAGTAAAAATGGCCATAAAATCGTTGATTTTGAGGATGACACTGGAAGCATATCCGTATTATTCTCCAACAACAATGATGAACTGTTTGCCGAAGCTGAAAAGTTAGTTAGGGATGAAGTAATCGGAGTAATTGCAAACAAAAGTGATGACAATAACTTTGCTTTTGGCCAGCAAATAATTAATCCGGGCGTATTAAGAGTTCCAGAAAAGGAAATGGACTTTGGAATTGTATTCCTATCAGATGTTCACATAGGCAGCTTAACATTCCTTGAAGACGCATTCACAAGATTCATTGATTGGATTAATTGTGATTATGGTACAGAAGAACAAAGAAGAGTAGCTGAAGATGTCAAATATCTTGTCATAGGAGGAGATATTGTAGATGGAATTGGTGTATATCCAAATCAGGAAAAGGAACTTGCAATTAAAGACATTACTGAGCAATATAATGAAGCCGCAAGATTTTTGGGAAATGTAAGAAGCGATATTAAAATCATTATTGCTCCTGGAAACCACGATGCATCAAGAGTCGCTGAACCTCAGCCAGCTGTACCTGAAGAATATGCTAAAGCATTATATGAATTGGATAATGTTGAATTTATTTCAAATCCTGGTGTAGTTTCATTGGATGGAATCAATGTCCTATGACGATTTGGTAATGGCCGTCAAAGAATTTACTCACGAAAGAAATGACTTGCTAATGGAAGAATTATTGCAAAAAAGACATTTAGCTCCAATTTATGGAGAAAGAACACCATTAGCTTCAGAACTTGAAGATTATTTAGTTATTGATGAAGTGCCTGACGTATTCCATACAGGACATGTTCACATTAATACATATAGAAGATTTAAAGGAATACATATGATTAATTCAGGTACTTTTCAGACTCAAACAGAGTTCCAGAAAATTTATAACATTGAACCAACTCCTGCTGAAGTTCCTGTACTTCATAAAGGAAAATACAAGCATTTTAAATTTTTATGAGGTTATTTAATGAAAAAAAATATTGATGAAGTAATTAAAATTTCAAATGAAATCTATGATAAAGGATTAGTTTCAGGAAAAGCTGGAAACATTAGCGTAAGATTTAAGGGAGAAATTGGCGACATAATAGCCATAACACCTACTCTAAAATCATTGGCTAATCTAAGGGAAGAGGACATGGTATTGGTTGATCTAAATGGAAATATATTGACTAAAGGAAAACCTTCTTCAGAAGTCAATATGCATTTGGAAATCTATAAAAAAAGACCTGACGTTAACGGTATTGTCCATACACATTCCCCATATGCTACAGGATTTGCCCATTCATCTAAAAAAATCAAAAGATATGAGGGTTTTGGTGAAATAAAAACTCCATATTTAGCTGAAATAGATTATGAAAAACCAGGCAGTGATGAATTGGCTAAAAGTGCTAGTGAAGGTCTTGGCAGCGAAGACGTTTTAGTATTGAAAAATCATGGAGTAATTTGTGTAAGCGATAATCTAAAAGAAGCGGAATTACTTGCAGTTTTCGTTGAAGAAATTGCAAAAAGTCAGTTTGTAACATTGATGTTAAATTCAGTTGAAGATAGAAGTTAATCTTCACCTGAAAAAACATTAGATTTTTTTCTATTATCCATTCCTTCTTCAATCATTTTAAGGATTAATCCGGATAATGAAGTATCTTCATCGATAATATATAGTTTACTATAATAGTTTTACCGGCGAATTAATTTCAAACACCAAAAACTATTTAAGTATAAGATAATATATATAGTATTTAATACATTTTTGACTTGTTTTTAATAATATTTTGGGAGGAGTAGTTATGAGCAATCAAACAATCGATGAAGTATCAGAGATTCTTGAATACATTAATGAGAATAATACTGTACCACGTAATATCAGGGAGGCAGCTAAAGATTCAAATGAACTCTTACACGATGAAGATCAGGACCAATCTGTAAGAATAAGTACAGTTTTAGGAAAATTAGATGAAATCAGTAACGATCCAAATATTCCAGTTCATGCTAGAACTTTAATTTGGGAAGTTTTATCAAAATTAGAATCAATCTAATTTCTTTTTTTTATTTATCTTTTGAGATAGCAACCGCTATTGTAACACCATCATATGAAGTTTTTTTATATATTAATTTTGAATCAAATCCTGCTGTAATTAATGCTGAAGGTTCACAAACACCATAAATTCCAAATTTTGATTTTACAAATTCAGATTTTTGTATATCATTTGACTCGAATAATTTTAATTTATCCAATTCAACAAAATTTATAGGAATATTTAACTTTTCAGATAATTCCAACATGCCCATTTCATCTTTTTTAATTTCAGCAGATGATAACATGTTTATTCTTGATTTATCAATTTTTAAATCAACCAATGATTTTTTCAGTCCAAAATATAACTCACTACATTCTTTTCCACGTTTACAACCTAATCCAACAACAATTTTTCTCTCTTTTAAAATCAGCTTATGGTTTTGCAACAAGACATGTATTTCATCTGTATTTATTTTTGATGAAAAATCAACAGACATATCAATTTTAAGTGTATTATTTTTCAAATATTCATACAAGTAATCTATATTTTTTTCAGGATTGACAATGAATGAAATTTGTCTGCCCTCCAGAATTGACTTATTGAAAAACAAAATTTCACTTGTATTATCAATGGATAAGTAAAGGTCTCTTGCCAAAACATCGATTCCCAACTTTCTGTTGACATCAGTTGAAGTCGTAATCACAGGTGTTGCATTTATTAACTCGGAAACTTTTTTGGTCAATTTGTTTGCACCGCCCAAATGACCTGACAAGGTTGATATTACAAAATTTCCATTGTCATCAATGTTTAGAATGGCAGGGTCTGATGCTTTTGATTCTATTAATGGTGCAATTGATCTGATTAGAATTCCAGATGCCATTATTGCAATTATTGCATCATATTCATAAAATAATATTGAAAAATACTTTTTTACATTTTTATGATATAAATCAGTTTTTATAACAGTTGAATCATTGTCTAATTTATTTTTCAATGAAACAGCTAATTGTTGACCTTTATCTGACACTGAAATTATTGCTATTTTCATGATATCACTTTCACCAATATTAATAGTAATATTATTGTAACTGTAAATAAAATAATTGTTAATTTAGATAATTTTACTGCCTTTTCAATATCTTCAGCTTCAATTTCTTTATTTTCATCACCTAAAACATATGTATCCTTTTTAACAAGCCTAATATCAAGAGCTCCTGCAGTTGATGCCATTGTATAACCTGAGTTTGGACTTGGACAATTTCTTGCATCTCTCATCATTATCCTGAAACTGTTTTTTCCATTTAAATTAAGGATATAAGCCGATAAGACAACATATAAACCTGCTATTCTTGATGGAATATAATTTAAAACATCATCAATTTTTGCTGGAAAATATCCAATATTCATTAATTCATCAGTTTCATAGCCAACCATTGCATCAAGTGTATTATAAAGACGATACAACATAGGAATCAGCAATAACCAATATAAAGAATCATTTATTTGATAAAATATTAATATGATGGCAAAAATGAAATAATAAAAAATTGGTGCAACATATGAGTCAGTGATGTTTTCAGTCAAACTTTCAATAGTTGCTGAAACGATAAATCTTTCTGTCAATTCATCTGTGTTTCTGCTAACCAGATATGAAACAGATTGTCTGGCTTTATCCAAACTTTCATTTAAGTCATTTTTAACATTAACAGCTGTTTGTAGTAACATATTCACTGAAAATGAAGATGATAACAATATTGTAAATATAATAAACAATAATAACAAATTGATTTTTCCAATAAAATAAAATAAATATATTATTACACTTGAAACCAATGTTGCTGATATTACCAGTAGAAAACCTGAAAATCTGTTTTTTATCTTTATGAAAATGTTTTTAAAGAAATTTATAATTAATCCAAAAATTACAACAGGATGAATTCTTCCTGGAAGCTCGCCACATATGACATCAATTGCAAGCGAAAACAATAAAGCAAATATAATAAATAAAAATAAATTTAATGAATTAATATTTCCTCCATTTGAAAAAACAATATCATTAATTAATTTATTATATTCAATCATACTTTATAATATATATAATAAAAAAATATATAATTTATTATTAAATTTTTAAAGATGATACTATGGATTTTGAAGAAAACATTAAAAACTGGTTAATGGACGAGGAATGTCTTATAGAAAAAAAATTTGACGAAAATGCAGATTTTCACTATATCATTGAATTTCCTAAGGAAAACATAATGGATGTTGTTAAACCTGTTGGAAAAGACTGTATTATTATAGCTTGTGCTACTCAGGTTGCACAGGAACATGTTAATTTGATGGTTGCTTCCAGACCTGAAGTAAGAAGGGACTTCATTTTAGATTTGCAATTTGGACTTAACAGTTATCTTGTTGATTTTGAGCTCAGTATCAATCAGGACTTATTGCAGCAATTTGTTGTAACTGATACTATTTTTGAAGATGGTTTAACTAAAAATGAATTGATGAAAACCATCAAACGTGTTTTCAAGGCAAAATTACATTGTATTTTTTTAATTGACAAAACTTTTGGTGGAATTTCACCTAATGCCTCACCTTCTAATCAAAATGATATGTTCGTTTAAAGAGGGAGAGGTGCATTTCAAGTATAAACTTTTCGAGGGTATTTTAAGATTGAAGACATATATTTCATCTGTAAACACTTGAAATCTATCTTTTCTATTTTTTCGTTATTATTAATTTGAATCATTTTTAATCTTTATTTTATTATTTCATGATAGTAAATCAATTTTTCAATTTCGTTACACTTGAAACCCATGTCTTGAAAATTGATTTTTGGATGAAATATAATACACTTGAAACACATCTCTCACTCTCTTGGAATGTTTGAAAAATTTTCTTTTTTATGGTGATATTGGTTTATATCATTTTGTTTTTGTTATTTTTTTACACTTGAAATGGTTATTTTATATTTGAAATTTTACTATTTCATGTTTTAAATTTTAGATTATTATTTAGGGTATTTGAATTAAATAAAAGATTGTTTTAGTTTATTTTATTATATTAAAGGTTGATATTCCTTTATTTTATTTTTAAAGAATTTTATTTTCAATTTTATTATTACTATTGTGATAAAAACATTTATTTATGATATAGTTTAATAAATTAACACTGGAAATATTACTTATAGTTTTTTTCTAATTTTTACTTTGACTTATAATTTTTTATACTGGTGTTAATATGGCAAATATTTTCGATGAAATGGAAAACAATGAGACTGATTTAAATATTATATTTAAAGATAAAAAACCTTTAGATCACAGATTTTTACCTGAAAAATTAGTTCACAGGGAAGAACAAATAAGGCAAATAGCTAAATATTGGGTTGACGCACTAAATCAGGTCACGCCTTCCAATGTAACTTTATATGGTAAAACGGGTACTGGTAAAACTGCGGCTTCCAAATTCGCTCGTGAACAATTGATTGATGCAGCAAGTCATAAAAATGTTTTTGTTAAGGTTGAATATATCAGATGTACTGATTATACTACTGAATATCAGGTTATTGCTCAATTATGTCAAAAACTCGGAAGAGATGTTCCTAACAGAGGTTGGACAAAAGGAGAAATCGTAAATACATTTAGGGATATTTTTAAAACTAATGCATTTGGTAAAAAATTAATTTTGATTGTTATTTTGGACGAAATTGATATTTTGCTCGATAAAGATGGGGATGGAATATTATACACTTTAACAAGGACAGATAATGTTTCTGTTTTATCCATCAGTAATTATCTTGATTTTAAAAATTTAATCAAATCCAGGGTAACCAGCAGTCTCAACGATAAGGAAATAGTATTTCCTCCTTATGGAGCAGATCAATTAAGCGATATTCTCTCTGAAAGGGCTGCATTATCATTCAATGATAATGTTTTAGACAGTGATGTTATTCCTTTATGTTCAGCAATGGCTGCCAAGGAAGAGGGTGATGCAAGATATGCTCTTGACTTGCTTAAGAATGCTGGTGAATTGGCTTTTGATGAAAATGCAGAAATGGTTACTAGTGAGCATGTTAGAATTGCAAAAGACAGAATAGAACATAATAAGGTCACTGAAATTATTCAGACCCTACCTTTACAACAGCAAAGGGTTTTAGAAGCAATATTGAATTTGACTAAACAAAATGAGGAAATTAGCTCTGGAAAATTATATGATGAATATAAGGAGTTATCCAAGCAGGATGCTGTTACATACAGAAGGATATTTGACTTTATCAATGAGCTTGAATTATTGGGAATAATTTCAACCAACACAATTTCTCGAGGTCGTGGAAAAGGAAGAACCAATATCATCAAGTTGCAGTGTGATGAAAATTTACTTGAAACAACCCTTTTCTCTATTTAGGGTTGTTTTTAATTAATGTTTTTAGAATAGCCA
>ONUN01000209.1 GCA_900320955.1 uncultured Methanobrevibacter sp.
GCAGATATTCCAAGCAGCAATGATATTGCCAATGTAATTTTAGAAGGCAGTAGGAATGCAGAAACATTGCCATCGTAAGTGTTGGCAGATCCCATGAAAAAACCACTTATTACAGTAAACATGGCCAAGCTGATGCTTTTTCCAACATCCTTGCTTGTTGAAAGCACCGCAGATGCATTACTCAAATCCTTTTCACTGACTTGAGTCAATACAAAACGATTGTTTGGCGAGGAAAAAAGACCATGCCCAATTCCCTGAAGGATACATGCAACCAAAAGCATATAAAGCGGCACCACATCCATGAAAAACAATAATAGAACATCAATTAAAATGAAGACTAATGCAATGGAAGATATAATCCTCTCATCAACCCTATCCGCTAATTTTCCGGCAAAACTGGAGACAAATACAACTGCAACAGGTGTTGAGAGTAAAAATAATCCTGTCCATCGACTATCATATCCCAAAACATACTGCAAATAGAAATTAAGAATATATGATGCGATAAATGCCATGGCATACATAACAAAAGCAGAATAATTTCCAATCAAATATTTTAGATTTCTAAAAATTCTCAAGTCATAACGAGGATTGGAGATATGCCTTTCGAAATATACAAAGATGCCAAAAATTACCAGACTTGCTATTATCACTTCCAGATTATTGTTGTCCAGTCTGGTAATACCATACAGGAAAAGAATCATAAAAATGACATAGAGTATCGAACCTATATGGTCAGTAATTTCAATACCCTCAATATACCATTCCTTATCCAATTTAATCAATATCAATAGAGTAACAATATAAACTGGAATCAATACAAGGAAAATTACCCTCCAACCGAAATAATAAACGATAAATCCGGAAACTGTATTCGACAAGCATAATCCAACATAGCCACAGGATCCCATTATTCCCAATGCAGAACCCAACCTGTCGGAAGGCAGCTGCAATGTAACAATGACATACATGGAACTGTTGATGACAGCAGTGGCAATTCCCTGAAGAAATCTTGAAAACATAATCATATTAATGTCTGCTGCAAAAGCCGAAAGCAATAATGCAAAAATCATCAGCAAAAGGCTGATTTTCAGATATCTTCCAATCCCATATTTCGAAACATAGGTCCCTAAAGGAACCATCAGTGAAACTGAAGTGATTAGAAAAACCAGGTTGATAGCGTTTTCCATTTCAAAATCCAAATGCAAATTTGAAGACATTGAAGGCAAAGCTACAATAACCATATTTGCTATGAACTGCACGCTAAACAAAAGCAAGCAACCAATTATCGTTACCCATTTATCCTCAACAATTTTATTCATAATTAATTATATTGAATTCCATCCATATTAAATAATAATCATTAGCCATGTTTGTGGAAAATGCAAATAAAGTCAATAATGTGCTCAATCTGAGAAATTATCCAAAAATATCAAAAATTACTTTTTCAAATGCTTTTGCAAAATTCAAAACATTTTTAATTCAAAGTATGTATTATTTCTTTAGACAAAGTCAAAAATCAATTACACAACAATTTATTAGTTTATACTGTCAACATTTACACCAATAAGGTGAAAAATATGAATCCGATTGCTGTTGATGGAGAAAAATGTATTGTCTGTTTGAAGTGTATTGATGACTGTCCGAACTCATACCTGTTTTTAGAAAATGATGAAATTCACACAAGCCCGAAAGGATGCATGGAATGTGGTCACTGCTATGCAATATGTCCACAAGGGGCGATAACCATGACCAATTACGACTTCATTGATGAGGCAGTTGTTTTAATGAGTGAAATTGACTCTGAAACACTGCTCAATGCAATGAAAAGCAGACGTACAATCAGAAAATTCACCGGATTTGGTTGAAGATGAAAAAATAGAAAAGATTCTTGAAGCAGGACGTTATTCTCCTACCGGAGCAAACAAGCAGATGATTTCATATACAATTCTAGGATCCAAGCAAAAAGAAGCAGAAGAAATATGCTTAAACCTATTCAGAAAAGGTAAAAAATTCGGATCTGTTTTTGCAAGCTATTTGAAGAGAATAAAAATAGATGATGACTTTTTCTTTAAAGGTGCTCCATTAGTGATAGTTGTTGCAAGTAAAAGTACGGTTGACGGCGGTCTTGCAAGTTCATATATGGAAATTATGGC
>ONUN01000192.1 GCA_900320955.1 uncultured Methanobrevibacter sp.
GCCTCCAAAAAACACAAATAAAATAAAACACAATAAAATTAATTAAAAAAGACAGTACACCCAATAGTGCAATTCATCCACAACTTGCAGAAGTTGTGGTATTCTTGCATTTTAAAGATAAAGATTAGGTGATATCATTAAAAAATATTTGATTCTGATAGGAATAATAAGCATATTTCTACTCATTACACCACTATCTGCTGCAGATGAGAATAATACTCAAAATACCATCATTACATCTGGAGAATCCCCAGCTAGTGACAACGAAAAACTTGATGTTTATATAAAACCTGACAAATTTACAGGAATATACGGAAATAATGAAACACCAATACTGGTTTATGCATATGATGAAAACAATGAAAGTGTAACTGAAGGAACCGTGACATTAATCGACGTGTTTGGTGAAGACCATACCATACATCTCGAAAATGGTATTGGAGGCAGATATATTTTTTGTAAAGAAACCGGGACTTTTAATATTACATGCAAATATACCGGAACAGGCAAATACAATAATGCAACAACAACCTTGACTTTATATGTTCCTGTTGCAAATACAACCTGCCACAACATTGTTGCAACAAAATATGACAATTGTGTGTATTTTACAGGAAATGTCGTTTCAGACTATAGGGAATACGAAGAGTTTCAAGACTTTGAAGAGGTGACCGAAGGAAACCTGACCATATATATCGATGGTGAAAATATGGGAATGTGCAAAGTAGATGCAAACGGAAACTTTTTATATATCTGGAATACGACAAGAAATCTTATTGGTCAGCCAGTTAACTTTACCGCCTTTTTCACAAACAACAAAAAACACTTCAATCCTTCAAATTTTTCCAAAACATTCACATTTACGGGTGCAAAAAATACAGAAATAACATCACAAATCACTACCGTCGGAAATGACATCCTAATCAACGGAAGCGTTAAAGACAATACAGGAGCAAATGTCATTGGAGGAACACTAACGTTAAATAACCAATACAAAATCCCCGTAGATACAAACGGCAAATTTAAATTTTACATTACAAATCAGACACAAAATGAAGTCAACTATGAAATTGGCGTGATGGATTGGGGATCAAAAGCAGACATCAGAGCAAACATTCCCCTAATGAACGGGATTGAACACACCAAACTAACAGACAATCTGATTGACTTATGCAATCAGGGAAGTCCATACATCAAATTTGGAAACGGAAACGGTAAAACTATTGTTGTTAATGTTGGAACCCACGGATGCGAGCTTGCATCACAAGTAGCTGGATTGAAACTGATAAATTTGCTTGCCACCTTCGGCGATGAAATAAACGGGACAATATATGTATTTCCATTCATTTTTCCAGAATCCACTGCCATTAATGAACGTATGGTCAATTATACAAATCTGAACACAGTGTCAAACATCAATGGAACAGTATCAAACAATTTAGTAAACTTTGCAATCTCGATAAATGCTTCAGGACTTGGAGATTTTCACTGTACAAGGCATAGCGACAGCGATGTTGGAATAACATGCATAATGTGCACATATATTCCAACCTTAGAAAGTTACGATATTGCAATGGCTGTTTCAAATGAAACAGGATACGACATCAAAATATATGAAACCGCAGGAATACCATACGCCGGAGCGATTGAAGACACATGCAATCTAAATGGAATCCCAGCAAATACATATGAAGTTTTATGCAACCATAAGACCATTGAATATGGAAGTCCTGAAATCTCATTCAACATGATGAAATCATTTTTAAAATATTTCGGATTCGATATTGATAAAATGACAAGGATTACTCTTCAAAACAAAACATTATCATTAATATTTACAAGCCCATATAACTATAATTCAAGCATGAAAAGCATTGATTTAATGAAAAATGCACAAATAATATCTAAAAGTGCATCATACATCATCAATTATGGTGGAAAATACAGCATTACACTCAAGGATATAAGCGGAACCCCCCTTGCTGGAAAAAAAGTAACATTTACATTGAATGGAAAATACATCGGATCAGCCACCACCAAAAGCAAGGGCATTGCAACATTTACATTAACACCAAAAGTCCTGAAAGCTGCAAAATACGGCAAAAGGAATTTGATAATAAAATTCAGTGATTCCGATTACAAACTAACCAAAAAAACCGTTAAAATAACAATCACTAGAGAAAAGACAAAACTTTCTGCCAAATCAAAAGCATTCAAAAAATCAATCAAAACAAAGAAATTAGCTGCAATCCTAAAAAACAGCAAAGGAAAAGCCATTAAAAATGTCAAATTAACATTGAAAGTTAAAGGCAAAACATATAAAGCTAAAACCAATTCCAAAGGTAAGGCAATTTTTAAAATCACAAAATTAACCAAAAAAGGAACATATAAAGCTAAAGTTAACTTTGTTGGGAACAGCTACTACAAATCCATTTCAAAAAGCATCAAAATTAAAATCAGGTAGCAATTTCCCATACTTATTTTTAAATATATGAATCATTAGAATGCATCTGTTGGCAAGGCATCTAAAATAATTAGACGTAATGTCAATTATATTACAAGATAGCTGGAAAATAGGATTTGTAATTA
>ONUN01000078.1 GCA_900320955.1 uncultured Methanobrevibacter sp.
AAATATTGTGGAATGAATCTGTTTTTGTTAATTTCTTCAAAATATTGATTTTTCCTTAAAATTTCCCTTATTGTTTCATCCATTTTTAAACACCTTTTCTTTCATAAACAAATTTTGGAACAGCTTTTGAGAAAGGATCAAATGTCTCTCTGTTTTTGACTTCCATACATTTCATGCTGACTTTGGAGTGAAGTGATGATGGAAGCCTTAAGATTCTTTTTAAATCAATGGATACTTTAGCATCAATGGTAGCTAAATTTACGCGTGCCATAGCTTCAACTAAATTTTTATATCTTCTAGGACCAATATCTCTTTTAAAATATCCCCAATCGTCATTTTCTAGGTGATGTCTTGATGCAATGATATCTTTCATAAGCTTTGGATTGATTCCATCCAATTTTTCATTGCCGACCAAATGTTGAATATTGAATTTGACCTTGTCGGTAAATATTTTTGAATATCCGACCGGTATTGAGAAATGCTCAAAATTAAAACTTTGATTTGAGATTTCAGGGTTTACGAATTGAGATTTTGGAACTTCAGCACCAGCAGCATATTTTAAAACTTCTGATCTGAGTTCACTTCCTGCAGTCATCATCTCTTCATCCAAAATCCTGATGTGATATCCTCTTCCGGAGTAAATTAGATGGATGTCTTTAAGACCCAAATCCGTTTGCAATGTGTCAATCAATGTATTCACGATTTCTAAAGCTTCCCCTAAACATATTTCACAAACGCTGTCACATTGACATGATCTTATTGGAATGTCTTTTGCATCTACATCAAAAATGTACTCTGCTTTTAGCCAGTCTTCCCTTCTTCTGGGATTGTTATAGAATGCTACTGAGATATATGCAGCAAATGGTGCCTTATATCTTAAAAATTTCCTTAAAGACTCTTTTCCTTTAAAAACCTTATATCTGTCATTCGGACCTGTGCCGTTATGGTCAAATCCGAATTCCCTCTTTTTTATGTCGGTGGATATGAATTCAGGCAGGTCATTTTCGGACCATTCCTCACGGTAGTATTGTCTTCGCTCTTTAAGTGTAGCTTTAGAAAACATGATTAATAGTTACTTTTTTAAAGTATATATTATTTCTTGAAGTGTGATTTTTCACAATAATGTAGTGGTGTTGAAAATTAAAAAAAGGAATTATTTGTTTTTACAGCATCCAAAAAAGAAGTTTCTTACTTTTTTGGTTTTGGACTTCTTTTCAGCTTCAATTTTTTTGTCTCTTTCGTGCATTTTTCTTCTTGCTTCAGCCATATTATCCATAATTTTCACCTCCCAAAAATTTAGTCATACCTAAATTATATTTTATTTTTTTTCATTTATAAATGTATCATATTTTTTTTAATTAAAATATTGTCCTTTAAATTTAAATAAAATACTTTAACTGATTTAAATATGTTTAAAGCATATCTTTAATTGGTGATGGCATTGTCAAGAACAAATTATGTATTCAAAAGTACTGATGATGTGAAAAATGAGGTATTAATTAAAAAGATACTTAATAATGATGAATTTGAACAAATTGATGATAATGGTGAGAGTATATATCTTAATACTCGCTTTGATGCTCATGCTTGCATTAAATATGAATTTTCCGGTGATGGGATTAAAATTGAAGGATGGGTAAAAACATTTCCTTTAGCACCAATCAACAGAAAAAAATTCAAAGAGCATGAATTGAAGGGATTCTCAGCGGGTGCTCCTAAAAAATTATGCAGAAAAACTATTGAACGCATTGAAAAAAGCATTGTTTAGGTGAAAAATATGAATGGTATTGCAGCTTTGTTAATTGGTGGAATTGTGGCATATATAGTAAAGGGATTTTTGGGAGATAGTGGTTTGGCCACTATTATTAGTATAATCATTGGATTTGTTGTTATGGGCTTTGTTGCTACAATATAATCCATTTTTTTCTTTTTTTGATTATCTTTATTAAATAGTTTTATAAAATATTTAAGCATGGAAGAAATTGTTGAAGTGATTGGAGTTGAACATTTAAAAAGCATTTTGTCAGGTTTGACTCCGGAAGATATTGTAAAACCAGCATTTGATAATTGGATATCATACCAAAGAACAGGCCATACTGTACTTAATCTTGAAAATGGCAGAGTATATGGTTTGGGAATAGAATTCAATCAGTTGCCTTTGGCAGATAATATTTATATTGAATTATTTACAATAAAAGCGGGTGAAGATCCAATCGATGCTGAAGAGCTGTTTTCTAAGCAGGAATATGAGGAATTCTTGGAGTTCAGCAGTGATGATCCTTGTGAATATATTCCGGATATAATCACGGATTTCTGCGATAAAAATAATATCAATGAATACGAACGTAAAATAGGTCTTTTAGCTTATAATTTTGAAAAAAATGAGCAGGCAAATTATAATATGTGGGAATCAGCTATTTTAAATAAATATTATGATGCAATATATGAAGACCATAATCCATTTAAGTTTTCACAATCTTCAATCTAAAAATAAAATAATCGAAGAAAGCTAAGCACTTTCTTCTTCAATCTCTTCAAAATCTACTTTTTCACCAATTACTTTTAATCCGATATACATCATTATAATCGCAACTGGGATACATATGTACCATGCAATTCCAAATCCTGCTGGAATGTAACCGAATAGAATAGCAATAATTGCTACAAATATTGCATAGTAAATTTGTGTTTGCACGTGGTCAATATGGTTACAGCTGGTACCCATACTTGAAAGAATTGTTGTATCTGAAATGGGTGAACAGTGATCTCCAAAAATAGCTCCTGTCAATACACCACTTGTTGCTGTAACAACGAATCCTATATCTGGTGAAATAGCCCATGCAAGAGGAATTGTCAATGGCATTAAAATACTCATTGTACCATAAGCAGTACCTGTTGCAAATGAAATCAATGCTCCGAGTACAAAGATGAATGATGGTAAAATCCAATAGGGGATGGTGCCTTTTAGAACAATTGCCAGATAATCTGCAGTACCGACATTTCCAATAACTCCTCCTAAAGACCATGCAAGCAATAAAATTACTCCAGTAATGGCAATGCTTTTCATACCACTAACCCATTCGCTGATGGCTTGTTCTATGGTCATTATTCTTTCTAAAACTGCCATTAAAATAGCTACAATTGATGCAAGTAATGCGGCCTGGAATAATGCAACAGATGCGTTTGAAGCAGATAATGCTTCAAAAATACCGTTGAATGATAATGGGGCAGTTTTCATTAAAGTGATAAGTGCTTGGTTTTCTCCACTTAAAATAGTAGTGTATCCGCTCCAGTAAAATGAAATTAATGCGCCTATAACTAATGTTCCAATAGGAATGATTGCATTCCAAACAGTTAATTTAACTCCTTCAACTGGTTGTATTTCATCAAATCCTGGAGCTTCAAGAGCTTTTATTGGTTCTGAATCTTTTCTAGCACGTGCCTCTTGTTCTGCTTTTTTCATTGGCCCAAATTCATATAATGTGGTTGCAGACATGACAATGAAAATTAAAATTAGGATGTTATAGAATCTGTAAGGGATTGTTTGTAAAAATATGCCGAATCCACTAACGTCCATTCCAATTGATTTAAAACCGGATGCAATTAAACTTATTTCCAATCCAATCCATGTTGAAATAATTGCAATACCAGCCACCGGTGCGGCAGTTGCATCTACTATAAAAGCTAATTTTTGTCTTGATACTTTAAGTTTATCCATTACAGGCCTCATAATTGGACCTACAATCAATGAATTTGCATAATCGTCGAAAAATACACATAATCCTAAAAACCAAGTACTGAGTTGTGCTTTTCTAGGAGTATTGGCGTGTTTAGCAAATGAATCTGCTAAAGCTTTTGCACCACCCATTTTTGTGATTAATTGGATTACACCTCCAATAAGCAAGCATTGAAGAATAATTCCAGCATTCCATGGGTCAGCCATACATGAGATCACTTCATTTCCTATTGCTAAAAATGCATTAACCGCACTGCTAACAATGTTTAAATCATTCACACAAAGCATGAATTCTCCAATGAAAACTCCGACAAACAATGACAAAATTGTTTCTTTAGTAATAAATGCCAAGGAGATTGCTATAATCGGAGGTAATAATGTTAATATTCCAAATCTTGATGCAGGATTATCGGTTGCAGGTGCTTGGGTGATTAGTAATGATAATACAAAAAGAGCTATTACTGAAACAGCAGTTATTATTCCAATTTTCATATTATTATTTATGTTCATAAATTCCACCTATTTAATAACAATATTATTATAATTTAAAGATTAAAAACTAAATTCTGTTAAATTTAAATTAATAAAAATAAACAATGGAATTTCTTTTAATTTCATTAAAAAGGATATTTTATTGTTATTTTCATATTTATGTCATTAAAATCTTTAATATAATAAAATCATGTAATACTTTTGTCATAAATTGTATAAATAATATTTCTTATGAAATTAGGGTGGATGGTCTATTATTCCTCTTTCTGTTCACGGTCAAGTTGGAATTTTTTACGACCGTAACATGATAGTGGATTATTGATTCCCTTACATGATTTGTCGGGATGACATAGGTGAGGGAGGTGAATTTTGATTTTCTCACAGCTCATTGGTGTATACCATTTTGTTTCGCCTTCATGATTAATATCAACTGTTTCGTGCATTCCAAAACCTAATTTGGAGATGATATTGATTTTTTCTTGTGGCTGGTCTTCAAATAATGGTGGTGTACAATTGTCTGCGGCATCAAAAATCAATGGCAGAATTTCATTTTCAGTTATTGTTAAATCAGGATCCATGTCTGAAACTTTAACTGTTTCATCTGAAGCGAAAATTCTAGGATATAATCGTGCATATGATGCAAATGAAGTTAAAAGAAGTACTATGGCATCATTTCTCCCTCCGGAAGATACACCTTCAACTGTTGTTTTAATGCATGGTGGAAATGCATCTGGATTCAGTTTTTCCGCCTGAACGGTACCATATATTCCACCGCTTCCTGCATAATATTGGTTATATTTGCTGGTTTCTTCTGGAATGAATTTTTTCAGTTGTTCTGCAATTTTTAAAATGGCAGGATGAATTTCAACATGTGCAGACATCTCTTTAATTCTGGCAATGTATTTTTCAGTTTTCTGCATTATCAGCCTTGAAAGAATTTGTTCCTTGACATTGTCTCCAATTAAAATGTTATACATTCTGTCCGGGTTTCTGTCATGAAATTTATCGGAAAATCTCTCTAAAAAATCGTCTGACTGAAGGATTATTTCCCCTTCATCAATCAGTAAATCTGTCAATTTGAGCTTTTTGGATGAAATTACATCTTTAAGGGAATTCCATTTAATGGCACCATCAGTTTTTACTTCATCCAATACTTCATCAATAATTTCTGCTCTGGCCATTGGAGGTATTTTGGATAATCTTTCTTGAATTAGGATTCCTTGAGATTCTACAAAGAGCCTTGTTTCACGTGACCCTATGTTGAATTGATTTGCAATGGCCTGGCATAAGATATGGAATATCACCACGTCCTTTTTGAATAATTCTTCATTGGTTAAATATTCGAATTCTGCTGGTGTGAAGTTTTTATTGTTCTTTTTTTCTATTGCCCACTGCATACGTTTTATAGCATAATCTGCATAGGATTTGGGAATCAGGGAGTCATCAGATATCCTTTGATTTAATGTATGTGTACAGATATCTATTAATGTTTCATCTTCTTCAAAAATTTGATTTAAATCCCCATATTGTCTGATGATTTGTCTTCCTTCGTTTGACAATGGGTTGATATATGAAACTTCAGCCATGATTTTAACTTTTTATTTCATGTTTTAAATAGATAACTCATTATTAAAATCAATATTAATTTTAACTTATTTTTTGCCTTTTAATTAGATTGTTGATATTTTTTTGGAAAAATGTAATTGATTAAATTAATATTGTGTAAAATCAATTGTATGATTTATTAGTTTGAATCAACTTTTCTTCATTTATCCTATTTTTTGGTTTCGTCATGGAGGTTCAATTATTTTATTCAATGCAGGTTTCATTTTTTTATTTTATAACACTGTTAAAAATAATACTTTATTATATAGTAATTACATAATTATATCATGTTTAAATTAAATAAGGGGATTAGATAAATGTCAAAGATTTTTATTTCATGTGCACTTCCTTATGCAAATGGTCCATGTCATTTAGGACACATCCGTTCAACTTATCTGCCTGCTGATATCTATGCAAGGTATAATAGGATGGTTGGAAATGATGTGCTGATGGTTTGCGCAACTGATGAGCATGGAACTCCAATTGCAGTTAAAGCTGATAAAGAGAATAAAAAACCAATAGAAATTTCCAAAAGATATCATGACATGATTGTTCGTGATGTAGAATCCATGAATATATCACTGGATAATTTTACAAGAACTACTGATAAAGCCCATTACGATTTGGCTCAAAATTTCTTCAAAAAATTATATGATGATGGATATATTTACAGGGAAGATATTCAACAGCTGTATTGTCCGAATTGTAATAAATTCCTTCCTGATAGGTATGTTGAAGG
>ONUN01000082.1 GCA_900320955.1 uncultured Methanobrevibacter sp.
ATTGCAAACAAAAAGGATTGAAATTTTTAAATCTTTTAAAGAGGTCTTAAATTGGTTAGAAAAACACAAACAACATCTTTTGGTTCTGTTGTCAGAGAATCACATAGTTCAAAGAAGTTTTACAGTTCAAAACTATTTAAGGATTTTGAAGTTCCAAAAAACATTGATTTTAAAGAGAACTCCATTGATGATGCTGATTTAAATAAGATATATTGTAAATCCAGCGAAAACATGGATGAAATTCCCGATGACAGTATTCATTTGATGATTACGTCTCCTCCGTATAACGTTGGAAAGGAATATGATGATGACTTGAGCTTGGATGAATATCTGGAATTGCTGACGTCAGTATTTCGCCAGTGCTATAAAAAAATGGTTACTGGTGGAAGGGCATGCATAAACATTGCAAACATTGGACGAAAACCATATATTCCACTTCATGCAATGATAATTGAAATAATGTTGGATTTGGGTTTTTTAATGCGTGGAGAAATTATTTGGGATAAATCTGCCAGTGGTGGAGGGTCATGTGCATGGGGAAGTTGGATGTCAGCTTCAAACCCAGTTCTTAGGGATTATCACGAATATATTCTGGTATTTTCAAAAGGTTCATATTCCAAAAATAAAAAACAAGCCAAAAAGGACACTATTGAAAGGGATGATTTTATCAGTTGGACAAAAAGTATTTGGACATTTCCAGCAGTAAACGCTAAAAAAATTGGCCATCCTGCCCCATTTCCCCTTGAATTGCCTCATAGACTTATAAATCTTTATAGCTATGAAGGTGATGTCGTTTTAGACCCTTTTTGCGGAAGTGGTACAACTTGCATTGCAGCAGTTCAAAACAATCGTAGCTATATTGCTTATGACATTAAAAGGGAATATGTTGAATTGGCTGAAAAAAGAATTTCCAATCAAAAATTTATTTAATAATGTTATTCAAATATAATTATCAAAGAGTAGTTGTGGGATTATTATGGACACACCAATTGTTATATTAAACTATAAAACTTATTTGGAATCAAGTGGTATGAATGCATTAGAACTTGCACATGACTTAGAAAGCGCTGCAAGTGAATCTGGAATTACTATGGTTGCAGCTCCACAGGCTGCTGATATTTATAGAATTAGTGAAGAAACTTCCATTCCAATTTTTGCTCAACATATAGATCCGATTTCTCCAGGTGGACACACAGGATCCAACTTAATCAATACTTTAATTGATGCTGGAATAAGCGGTTCTTTAATTAATCATTCAGAAAATAGGATGAAGTTGGCTGACATCGATGAAGTTGTAAAATTATGTAAAGCCAATGGAATTGAATCATGTGTTTGTACTAACAATATTGAAACTTCAAAAGCTATTGCTGCTCTTGCACCTACTGCAGTAGCTGTTGAACCTCCTGAATTGATAGGTACTGGTATTCCTGTTTCACAAGCTCAACCTGAAGTTGTTGAAGATTCAGTAAAAGAAGTTAAAGCCATCAATAAAGATGTTAAGGTTTTATGTGGTGCTGGAATAACTACTGGTGATGACATGAAAGCTGCTATGGATTTGGGTGCTGATGGAGTATTGCTTGCATCCGGAATTATTAAAGCAGAAAGTCCAAAAGAAGCCTTACTTGATTTGGTAAGTAAATTGTGATGATGTGAGATAATGGTGGATTTTAATACAATTGATGATTTTGACATTGAAGATAAAACTGTATTGGTTAGGATTGATATTAACTCTCCGGTAGATCCGAGCTCTGGGATTATATTGGATGACACTCGATTAAAATTGCATGCTCAGACTGTTAAGGAATTGTCTAATAAAGGGGCTAAAGTAGTACTTCTTGCTCATCAAAGCCGTCCGGGCAAAAAGGATTTCACAACCTTGTCCCAACATGCACAGGCATTGTCAGATATTCTAAATTTAAGGGTTAAATACGCTGATTCATTATTTTCCAATGCTGCTAAAGAAGCAATCAAATCTCTTAAGCCGCATGAAATTTTATTACTTGAAAATGCACGTTTCTTTTCAGAGGAGTCCCTTTCAAGAACTCCTGAAGAACAGTCAAAAACTTTACTTGTAAGGCATTTGTCTCCATTAATCGATTACTTTGTAAATGATGCTTTTGCAGCTGCTCATAGATCTCATGCATCATTGGTTGGTTTTACTGTTGATACTCCTTCAGCTGCGGGACGTGTTATGGAAAAAGAATTGACTGTAATTCAAGATGCGCTCGATAATGTGGAACATCCATGCGTATTCCTGCTTGGTGGAATGAAGCCTGAAGATTCCATTGATGTTATGGAAAACGTATTGAGCAACGGTACTGCAGATTCCATATTGACAACAGGTATTGTTGGAAACATTGTTTTATGGGCTGCAGGCGTTGATATCGGTCAGGTTAATAAGGATTTCATTGTAAGCAGAGGATATGAGGATATGGTCGAAAAAGCCAAAGAATTAATCGATAGATTTGGCGATAAGGTAAAATATCCTATTGATGTTGCTTGTGATATTGACGGTCAAAGGGTTGACATTGATTTTAAAGAAATTCCTAATAAATCCATTTTTGACATTGGTGTTAAGACTATTTCATATTATGCAAAAGAAATCAGGGACGCCAAATATATATTCGCTAATGGTCCTGCAGGTGTATTTGAAGATCCTAAATTTTCAATGGGTACTGAAGACTTAATTAATGCTATGGCTACCTCAAAAGGTTTCACTTTAATTGGTGGAGGTCATATTGCTGCAGCTACTGCTGGTTTGGGTCTTGAAGAACATATGAGCCATTTAAGTAGTGGTGGCGGAGCTTGTATTAGTATGTTGGCAGGTAAAAAGCTTGCTGCTGTAGAAGCTTTGAAAAATAGTAAAAAATAATATTTTTTTTACTTTTATATCTTTTTTTAATGGATTTGTCAATAAATCGGTAATTTTTTAATTTTCTCTATTTAATCCTTGGGAGATTTTTAACTAAATCTTCCACACACTACAAACTATTTTTTAGCTTAAAAAGCCTATGATTGCAGTTAATGTAAACACGCTTAAAACAACATTTGTAAATGTTAAAGATCCCATCAAATCGGCATCAAGGCCATATTCTATAGCAAGCACCAGTGCATTTCCTGCAGTTGACATTCCTGCTTCAAGAATTGCAATGTTAAAAGCTATACCTGATATCTTGAATATTGAAAGCAGTCCAAACATTATCACAGGAGCAATCACCAGCTTAATGACAGATACTGCTATTGAAGGGGAGAGATAGTTTTTCACATTTCCAAAATCAAGTGAAAGACCCAGTGACAGCATGATTAATGGTATTGTAGCCTGTCCGAAATAGTTTAGAGTGTTTTCAACAACATAGATTAACGGAATATTGAAAACATTAAATATTAATGCAAATATCACTGCCCAGACCGGAGTAAAGGTCAGTGCTTTTTTTAATGCTTCCTTTCTGTTGCCTCCGAATTTAGTTGCAAGGATAACGCCGTAGAGAACTACCCATGATGATGTTGCAAGATCATAAAACACTGCATTGATAAATCCTTCATTTCCAAAAACCCCTAATGATACTGGAAATCCTATAAACCCAGTATTCATGATTGATGCTGCAATAATTATTGTCCATGTGGTCTTTTTAGAGTAATTTCTCACTCTGCAGTAAGCATATGCTATGACTATAAGTATGCATGTTAGGGTAAAACCCAGAACAGGTAAAAAGAGCATGTTATGAGATATCTGGGCATCATACAGATTTATAAAAATCATTGCAGGAAGTGCAATGTATAAAACAATCTTTGAAAGAAGTTCCCTATCTGATTTTTTTAGAAAACCCTTTTGCCTTAAAAATACTCCTAACAGAATCATTATTGTCGGCACTAAAATAACTTCAATTGGACTTGCCATCTAAACTTCCCCAATTAATCATTTTTATATTATTATTTAATTTTTTTTATATAAGATAATCATTATTTTAAATTGAATTTAGGTTAAAAATCATGACTTTCAATAATGAAAGTTCAATTTACTACAAAAATAAGAAAAATAAGAAAAACTATCAATAATTTAAATTATTGACAAAACCCTTAAAATAAATAAATTAGCTATTAAAAATATTTAATAGCTCTTCGGATGATTTTTTAGGATTATCAGAACTCATTATTGCACTAACGACGGATAATCCGGCAATTCCAGTATCGATTAATGTGGATGCATTATCTAAAGTTATTCCTCCAATTGCAACAACTGGAATGTTTATTGATTCGACGATTTCTTTTAAATCCTCTTTGGTAATTGAAGGGGCGTCATCTTTGGTTGCTGTTGGAAATACTGCTCCAGTTCCAATATAATCTGCACCATCTCTTTCGGCTTTTTTTGCCTCCTCAATAGTTGCTGCAGAAACGCCCAATATCTTATCTTTTCCAATTAGCCTTCTTGTAACGTCACAAGGCATATCTGATTGCCCGACATGTACACCATCGGCATCAATGGCCAGCGCTACATCAACACGGTCATTGATAATTAATGGAACATTGTATTTTTTGGTAATTTCTTTAACTTTCAGTGCCAATTCATAAAAGTCTAGAGTTTCTGCTGTTTTTTCTCTAATCTGAACTACAGTCACTCCGCCTTTTATTCCTTCTTCAATTGTATTTAAGAATTTTTCTACATCATCGCTTTTGTCAGTGACGAGGTAAAGTGATAAGTCTATTTTATTCATAATATCCTGATGTTTGATTCATTTATTAAGCTTTCAGCATTGGTTTTGTAAAGGTAATCAATTAAATATGCTCTAAATGATCCTGTTCCTTCATCTTTTTCATCCACTTTTGCCTTTGCTTTTTCACCTGCAAGATTCATTGCCAAAATTGCCACTAGGCTTCCTTCAAGCGGGGCGGATCCTCCAATGCAACTTCCTACTATTGATGACAACATGCATCCGCTTCCTGTGATTAGAGGCATCATGCCATCTCCATTGTCTATGGCTACTGTTGTTTTTCCATCGCTTAATATGTCGATTGGTCCGCTTGCCAGAATAGTTGTATCTAATTTTTCTGCAAGTTCCCTTATGATTTCTCCATTTGCAGCCAGATTTTCTTCGGTAATTATGTCGTCAATGTTTACATCTACACCTTTTGCAGTGTTATTTTCATCAATAACACCGACTAATTTAGCAATTGATTTAATTTCTGTAATATTTCCTCGTATTGCAGCCATATTGTAATTATTAATTAAATCCATGGTTGTTTTATTTCTAAGTTCTGTTACTCCGACTCCAACAGGGTCAAGAATTATTGGTGTGTTGGTTTCATTTGCTACTTTGGCACTTACATTCATGGATTTGATTTGCTCTTTGCTTAATTTACCAATGTTTATCACTAATGCATCTGCTATTGTTACAACTTCCTCAAGTTCTTCTGCATCTTCAGCCATAAATGGTGATCCTCCAATTGCAAGAACTGCATTTGCACAATCGTTGATTGTAACGGAGTTGGTTATACAGTGTGTTAATGGGTTTTTTTCTTTAATTTGAGATAATGTTTCATTAATGTTATTGAGTAAATTTTCTTCATTTATCATGATTTTTAATTATAAATTTGATAATATTTATATTTTCATATTTTTTAGTTGGTTTATAGTAAAGTATTTAAACTACTTTTAACATAAATTACATTGTTCTATAATATAGAGTTAGGCCTCGGTGGCTCAGTCTGGTAGAGCGCGAGACTTGTAATCTCGTGGTCGCGGGTTCAATTCCCGTCCGGGGCTTTATAATTTTATATTCAATTTTGATTTTTTATCATTTTGTTGAAATTATAGTAACCTTTATATACTAGAATATTCATATTATTATTAGTATGCTATCTCATACATATTTATGTGTGGGTCCGTAGGGTAGCTTGGTCGATCCTTTGGGCTTTGGGAGCCTGAGACTCCGGTTCAAATCCGGGCGGACCCATTTTCCCGCCTTAGCTCAATTTGGCAGAGCGTTGGACTGTAGATCCAAATGTTGCTGGTTCAAGTCCGGCAGGCGGGATTCCAATATTTATTTATTTGTCATCATATGTTATTTTTTAGCAAAATATTGCTATTTTCCAAAACATTTATATATGATGAAGTGAATATTTATTAAATAGTGTATTATTACACATTATCGTTTAAGTATTTCTTGCCCTGGTGGTGTAGGGGCTATCATGTGGGCCTGTCGAGCCCGCGACTCGGGTTCAAATCCCGGCCAGGGCGCTTCAAATACTAGATGATAAAAATTCATGTAGGCCTGTAGCTCAGTCTGGCAGAGCGCTTGGCTTTTAACCAAGCGGCCGCGGGTTCAATTCCCGTCAGGCCTGTTTCTAATTTTATATTTTAACTTTTCTCATATGTTAGTACCAACACATGAAATCATGACCGAAGATGAAATTGCTGATGAATTTAGTGATGTTGAGTATGATTTTAAAAATCTTCCTAAAATTAGATCAAATGATCCTGTTGTAAAAGCTATCGATGCTAAACCAGGAGATATTTTAAGGATTACTCGTGAAAGTCAAACTGCGGGTGTGTTTGTTACTTATAGGATAGTGGAAGATTAAATTAATATAATTTTAGAGTTTAGTGAAATTTATATATAGTATAATTTCTGTGTTTTTTTTTTCTTTTTAGAAATTCATTATAATAAATTTAACTTAGTTTGAGAGGAATTATCTTATAGGAGATAGTTATGAGTAAATTAAGAATAATGATTAAATGAATTAGTTGTTAGGTTTTTACCTATCTTATTATTTACTTTTATTTAGTTTATTATTTTTATAGCGTTTACGTAAATGCTGGAGGAAGTCCATGACAGAGAATAATTGGAAATTAGTTGATGCATTTTTCGATAAATATGATTTAGTAGATCACCATATTAAGTCATATAATGATTTTGTAAATAATAGGATTCAAAATATCATCGATATTACTGAACCTATTACATTAGATGATGGAAAATACACTTTAAAAACTGGTAAAGTACGTATTGAAAAACCATCTAATAAAGAAGCAGATGGATCAAGCAGTATTATTGATCCAACTGAAGCAAGACTTAGAAATTTAAATTATTCTGCAGACATGTACCTTGAAATGGCATTAAATGCTGAAGGAGAAGATAATCCTTTAGAAGAAGTATACATTGGTGAATTACCTGTTATGCTCAAATCTGATATTTGCCACCTCAACGGTTTAACTGCTGAAGAATTAATTGAAAAACATGAAGATCCTCAAGATTTAGGAGGTTACTTTATTGTAAATGGTTCAGAAAGAGCTGTTGTTACAATGGAAGAAATCGCTCCAAATAAAATCATTCTTGAAAGATTGGATGAAGTTGAAGACAGACATGCTAAGGCTGTTGTAACTTCAATTAAAAGTGGTTTCAGAGCTAGAATTACTTTAGAATATAAAAAACCACGTAAGAATGGTGTATTTTTAAGAATTTCTTTCCCATATCTTCCGGGTGAAATTCCATTAGTTATTTTATTAAGAGCTCTTGGATTATCTACAGACCAGGAAATTATTACAGCAATTTCTGATGACAATAACTTCCAGATGATGGTTGCAGACGATATTCAAGTTTCACTTGAAGCTTTAAAATTGGACCAAACTGAAATGGATAGCATGACTCTCGATGAAAGAAGAGACTACATGCAGGATGCTGCTATCAAATACATTGGTAACAGAGTAGCTAAAAACATGCCTGCTGACTATCGTACAAAACGTGCTACCGATGTAATCAACCGTTATCTATTGCCTCATATGGGTACTGAACCAGAAAGATGTCATGATAAAGCTATTTACTTAGCTGAAATGACTGAAATGTTACTTGAAGTTATTGAACAAAAAAGAGAACCTCACGATAAGGACCATTATACTAACAAAAGACTCAGAGTATCTGGAGATTTAATGGAAGATTTATTCAGAGTCGCTTTCACTAACTTAACCAGAGATATGAGTTATCAACTTGAAAGAAGTCTTTCCCGTGGTAAAGACCTTTCAATCAAGCAAGCTGTTCGTAGTGATGTTTTAACTGAAAATATTAAACACGCTATTGCTACCGGTAATTGGGTAGGTGGAAGAGCTGGTGTTAGTCAGTTATTAGACAGAACTAGTTACATGGGTACACTTTCTCACTTAAGACGTGTTGTATCTCCATTAACCAGAAGTCAACCTCACTTTGAAGCAAGAGATTTACATCCAACTCAATTTGGTAAAATATGTCCAAACGAAACTCCTGAGGGACCTAACTGTGGTTTGGTAAAGAATTTAGCTTTAATGTGTAATATTTCTGAAGGTTCTGATGAACAGGAAATTATAGATGTTATTGAAAGTATGGATGTATTAATTGAATAAGCTAAGGAGGGAATTTATTTGCAAAAATGTAAGATTTACATAAATGGTGAACTTCTCGGGGCTTGTGAAAATCCGGTTGAGTTTACTCAAGAAATGAGAGAAAAAAGAAGAAATGGTGAAGTCTCTCATGAAATGAA
>ONUN01000074.1 GCA_900320955.1 uncultured Methanobrevibacter sp.
AGATGAAATTCCAGAAACCATCAGCGGTAAAACAAGGAGAGTTGAAATAAGAGAAAATGATCAAAAAAAGAATTAATTAGATGATATAATGACAGAAGAGATATCTTATCCAGTTATAAATAAAGAGATTTGCAAAGGCTGTATGAGATGTATAGTCGGATGTCCTCAAAATGCAATAATACTAAGCCAAGACATGAATAATGCAGGATATCAGTTTGCTTGTTATAGTGGAAATGGATGTACAGGATGTAAGGATTGTTACTTTACCTGTCCGGAACCACTAGCACTTGAAGTACATCAAATAAAGAATATTGTTAATGATTCAGTTGCAAAAATGATTAAAGCCAAAGTGGCAAATCAAGGGGGAAAATAAATGAGTAATCAAATGGTTAAAGGAAATACTGCAGTTGTTATTGGTGCAATGTATGCAGGCTGTGATTGTTTCTTTGGATACCCAATTACTCCTGCAAGCGAAATCTTACATGAAGCATCAAAATACTTCCCGATGGTTGGAAGAAACTTTGTACAGGCTGAAAGTGAAGAAGCATCAATCAATATGGTTTATGGTGCATCAGGTACAGGCCACAGAGTCATGACATCCTCATCAGGACCCGGAATAAGTCTGATGCAGGAAGGATTCACATTTCTTGCAGGCGCTGAACTTCCTGCAGTAATCGTTGACATTATGAGAGCAGGACCTGGACTTGGAAATATCGGACCTGAACAAGGTGACTACAATCAAATCGTTAAGGGAGGAGGTCACGGAAACTACAAAAACATTGTTCTTGCTCCAAATAGCGTTCAGGAAATGTGTGACCTGACAATGAAGGCATTTGAACTTGCAGACAAATGGAGAAATCCAGTGGTTGTTTTGGCTGACGGTACATTAGGTCAAATGGCAGAACCATTGGTATTTCCAAAAGAAGCAGTTCAACCAAAAAACGATAAGCCATGGGCAGTGAAAGGAAATGAAGAAACCTTCCATTTTCAATGACTTTAATGATTTGGAAGACTTTAACTTCAAACTTCAGGAAAAATATGCTAAAATCGATGCTGAAGAAGTTATCTTTGACGAATATCAGGTTGACGATGCTGAAATTGTTTTGGTTTCATTCGGAATAAGCAGCAGAATTGCTAGGTCTGCAGTGGATAAAAGCCGTGAAAAAGGATTGAAAGTTGGACTTTTAAGACCTATTACATTATCACCCTTCCCTGTTGAGAGAATCAAAGAACTATCCGATAAAGGCGTGAGTTTCATTTCCGTCGAAATGAGCAATGGCCAGCTATTGGCTGATGTCCAATTTGCAGCATTAAGAAAAGAGGATACTCACCTCGTCAATAGAATGGGTGGAAATCTAATTGAATTGAAACATGTGCTTGCTAAAATTTATGAAATAGCAGGAATTGAAGATGAAATCTTAGATACTTCAAAAAGAAGTGATGAAAAAGCCAGTCCAAATATTATAGATTAGAGGATGTGGAAATATGAGTGAAAAAGAATTAAATGATAAAGATTATGAATTACAAATCCGTAGAAATCCACAATCCCTTTTAGAAGAATATCCTAGAAAAGGAACCAATATTCAATCAACTCACTACTGTGCAGGTTGTGGACATGGAATTTTGCATAAATTAATTGCCGAATGTATGGACGAGCTTGGAATCCAGGAAAGATGCGTTATGATTTCTCCTGTAGGATGTTCAGTATATGCATACTTCTACTTTAACTGTGGAAACTTCCAGACTGCACACGGAAGAGCACCTGCAGTAGCTACTGGAATTTCAAGAGCTGAAGACAATGCTATTGTAATGAGCTATCAAGGAGATGGAGATTTAGCTTCAATCGGTTTAAATGAAACATTACAGGCTGCAAACCGTGGAGAAAAAATTGCAGTGTTCTTTGTAAACAATACAGTATATGGAATGACCGGTGGACAAATGGCTCCAACAACATTAATCGGCGAAAAAACAGTAACCTGCCAAACAGGAAGAGATCCTAATTATACAGGACACCCTACCCACATGTGCGAATTGATCAATACCTTGAAAGCACCAGTATTCATTGAAAGGGTTTCTCTAGCAAATCCATTAAAAATCAGACTTGCGAAATTTGCAATAAAACAAGCTCTAACCGTTCAAAAAGAAGGCAAAGGATATTCATTTGTTGAAGTTCTATCACCTTGTCCTACCAACTTAAAACAGGATGTGGCAAGTGCACAGAAGTTTATTGAAGAACAAATGGAAAAAGAATTCCCTGTTAAAAACTTCAGAAATGAATTATACACAAAAGAACCTGTCATAAGACCTGCAAGTGACTTTTCAACAGAATCCCTTGATAAGATATTCAATGTGAACAGAAATGAAGGTTCAGGTTATGTTGATGATGAAATAGAACCTGTAAGCATTAAGGTTTCCGGATTTGGAGGTCAAGGAGTTTTAAGCGCAGGACTTACAATAGCTCAAGCGGCCTGTGCTGAAGGAAAACATGTTTCATGGTATCCTAGTTACGGACCAGAACAGAGAGGTGGAAAATCCAACTGTTCAGTTGTAATATCAAATGAAACCATTGGAACACCTGTTGTGGATGATATTGACATTCTCATTGCTTTAAACAAACCATCCCTTGAACAGTTCTCACAGGACGTTAAGGAAGGCGGAGTAATCCTATACGATTCAAAGATTGGTGAATTTGAAACCGACAAGAACGTTAAGGTTATTGCAATGCCTTGTGTTGATATTGCAGAGGAATATGGAAATGCAAGAACCGCAAACACTGCACTTTTAGGAGCATTGACCGAATTAGGAAATGTTTTAAAACGTGAATCTTATGAAAATGCTATTCGTGAAATGTTTGCATCAAAACCGAAAGTCATTGATGTGAATATTGAAGTTTTAAAAGCGGGAGCAGAATGGATTAAAAACAATTCATAGTGTGATTTAATGACATATAAAGAAAATGCTAAACGACGGATATCTGGTTATAAAATTATCCAGCGGTTACAATATAGGAGTGGCTATCGACAATACCACAGCAGAACTAATTGAAAAAGGGGAAAAACCAAAAATCGGTTATGATGAAGAGGACATTCCAACAGATCCATCAAAACAGAATATATCAATCGTATCAACCGGAGGAACAGTGTCCTCAGTCATCGATTACAGGACAGGTGCTGTTCACCCTAAATTTACCGCTTCAGACCTTGTAAAAGCAAATCCTGAACTATTGGATTATGCAAACTACAACGTCAAGGCATTATATAATATATTAAGTGAAGATATGAAGCCTGAATATTGGGTTAAAGCTGCAGAGGAAATAGCCAATGACATTTCCGATGGTGCTGACGGCGTTGTGATTGCTCATGGTACCGATACAATGCATTATACTGCAGCTGCACTAAGTTTTATGCTTAAAACACCTGTTCCAATTATTCTTACAGGTGCTCAAAGAAGTTCAGACAGACCTTCAAGCGATGCCAACATCAACCTGATTGATTCCGTTGTTGGTGCAAAATCCGACATAGCTGAAGTTTGTGTGTGTATGCACGGAAGTTTGAATGACGAATATACCTACCTGCACAAGGGAACTAAGGTTAGAAAAATGCACACATCAAGAAGGGACACCTTCAGAAGCATCAATGCTCAGCCTATAGCTAAAATCCAAAATAAAAAAGTCAAAATCAATCCGGATTACAGCTACACAAAACGTGGAGCCAACGAACTTGAATTGAACACATCCATTGAGGAAAAAGTCGGATTTATCAAAAGTTTTCCTGGCATTTCCAACGATTATGTTGAATATCACATCGATAAAGGATATAAAGGTCTTGTAATTGAAGGAACCGGTCTTGGACATGTTCCGAACAACTTAATCGACTCATTTAAAAGAGCACAGGAAGAAAATATTCCGGTAATTATGACTTCACAATGTCTTTACGGAAGAGTTAACATGAACGTTTACTCAACCGGACGTAATATTCTTGATTCCGGAGTCATATCCGGAATGGACATGACCCCTGAAACTGCCTATGTCAAATTATGCTGGGCATTGGGTCAAAGTGACGATTACAATAATGTTAAGAAAATTATGCAAACAAATGTTGCAGGTGAATTCTCACCAAAATCCTCAATTAAGGATTTCTTGAACTAGGTGGTTAATATGGATTATAATGAATTAGGATTAAAAATGGGACTTGAAATTCACCAACAATTGGCTCGGTGAAATCGACAGGGCAGCTTTGCAGGAATCCTTAAGAGGCCTTAACTTCAAATATGAAAACTTTGAAAATCACACATGTCTTGTTGAAAACGATGATGAGCCACCTCACAGTTTAAATGAAGAAGCATTGGACATTTGTATAACCATCGCCTGTTTGATGAATATGCATATTGTTGATGAATTCCATACAATGCGTAAACAGGTAATCGACGGAAGTAACACCGGAGGTTTCCAGAGAACAGGTATGGTTGCAACTGACGGTTACCTGGATACTCCATATGGAAGAGTCGTTATCGAAAGCTTAGGTCTTGAAGAAGATGCTGCAAGAAGAGTTGAAACCAAAGACGGATTTACAGAATTCAGACTTGACAGATTAGGAATACCACTTGCAGAAATCACAACAGACCCTTCAATGCACCATCCAGATCAGGTAAGGGAAGTAGCATATATGCTTGGTCAAATCTTAAGAAGCACAAATGTTAAAAGAGGTCTTGGAACAATCAGACAGGACTTGAACATCTCCATTGCAGAAGGTGCACGTGTAGAAATCAAAGGTGTTCAGGACTTAGATTTAATGGCTGAAATTGTAAACCGTGAAGTCACAAGACAGCTTGAATTAATTGACATTAGAAATGAACTTCAAAACAGGAACGCTGAAGTATTGGAAGATATTCATACTTTGGATGAATTGTTTGAAGAAACCGAATCCAAAATCCTAAAGTCAGCTGAAACCATAAAAGCGGTTGTATTAAAAGGTTTCAACGGTTTGATTGGTCGTGAAGTACAGCCTGGAAGAAGATTTGGAACTGAAATTGCAAGTTATGCCAAAAAACGTGGTGTTTCAGGAATATTCCATTCAGATGAATTGCCGGCTTACGGAATAACCCAGGATGAAGTTGATAAAGTATCCGAATTCCTGAACATTGGCGATGAAGATGCATTCATCATTGTGGCTCACGATGAGGATATTGCAGTATCCGCTTTAGAGGAAGTTAAAAGAAGAGCCAATTTAGGATTGGAAGGTGTTGTTGAAGAAACCAGAAAAGCGCTTGATGACGGTAACACCGAATATATGAGGCCGCTTCCGACTGCAAACAGGATGTATCTTGAAACTGATATTCCATTATTCAAAATTACTGCTGACAGAATCGAACCAATAGCTAATGATTTACCTGAATTACCAGATGTCAAACAGGCCAGAATCATTGAGGAATACAAGTTAAGTGAAGATTTGGCAACACAGCTTGTTAAAAGACAAGAGGCAGACATGTTTGAAGATATTTTAGTTGACGTTAGTGTTGATGCAACACCGGTCGCCTCACTTCTTGCATATGACTTGCGTGAAATCAAAAGGGAAGGACATGACATTGATGTGTTAACTTTAGACCACTTCAAGGGAATCTTCACACTTTTAGCAGATGGCAAAATTGCAAAGGACAGCGTTCGAAAACTAGCTATTGAAACCATTAAAAACCCAGATACTGACATCTCAGAAATTGCCGAAAAAAGCAATTTGGTCATGATGAGTGAAGATGACGTTGCAAAAATCATTGCAGACATTGTAGCTCAAAATGAAGGAATGGTTAAAGAACGTCAAATGGGTGCAATGGGTCCTTTAATGGGAATGTGCATGAAACAGCTTAAAGGAAAAGCTGACGGCGGACTCGTGAATAAAATCGTACGTGAAGAAATTCAAAAGATACTCTGATGAGTATCTTAAATCTTTTTTTATTTTTTAAACCATTAGAATACTTGCATTTAATCAATGCATGCATCAATAATTTAACAAAAAAGACCTCACCTATGTAAAATAATTAACTCATTTTAACATTAACATCGATGATTTCAAAAAATAGGTTAATTCGAAATTTGAATATACATGTCCAAGTGGAATTTAATCAGATTTGCTGAAATGCAATCACAAAATGTAAAAAAAAAATAAATGTCAGTAGATACAATCGCATCTACTTATAAACTTTTGCAGTTTTTCTATCTATAAACTTACTAGAGCTAACTTGGTATTTGACTGTTTTTCCGACTTTAAGCTTATTCAAAACACCTGAAGAAACAGTTACCTTTGCAATACCCTTGGAGTTGGTTTTTGCAGTATATGAACTGCTACCAAATTTGAAAGTGAGCTTTTTGTTTTTATAGATTTTAGAACCCTTCTTAAATATTGCAGTCAAGACTAGCTTTTTGGCTGATTTTTTGACTTTGACCGCTTTTAAAGTCAATGTATTTTTAAAAGTACATTTACTTAGAGTTCCACCAAGAATCTCATTACCGTCCCTTGTTGCATTGTTATCGCTGAAGGTACATTTTATTGCTCTGGCACCAGAAACTTTAGGCATTTTAGAATATTTAAATCCATAAATTGCGCCTCCACGTACAGCATAGTTTTTTGTGAAAACAGAATTTTTAATGGAATTTTTATAAAATTTTACACCGCTTTTCCAGTCCCCATTCTTATCATAGCTGCCAGTCAGGTCATGGCATTTAAAGTAAACAGCACCACCATTTCTGCCGGCTTTATTGTAATAGAATTTGGAGTTTTTAATATAGAGATTTTTAGCTCCATATACAGCACCACCTACTTCCTTAGCCCTATTTGAAGTGAATTTGCTTGAAGAAATACTGATGTGAGTAAAACCGTAAACTGCTCCACCACGTCCTGAAGCAACATTTTTTGTGAACTTGCAGTTGGTTATATAATCAGTTAAAGGAACAATTGAAAAATCCAACATCAATGACTGGATAAGATCATTTATATGGGTCACTCTGAAATGACCTAAGTGAAGATTAAAATAATACTTAAAGGACTCCTTAAAGTTTAATGAAAAGATTGCGGCAGCGCTTCCCTTAGCAGTATTTTTATAAAAATTACTATTTTTACATTTCAAAGCTCCTATGGAACATACAGCTCCTGCTGCAATTTTTGCATGATTATTCTTAAAGGTACATTTGTCTAATGTCAAATCTCCAGCATTGACTATTGCTCCACCATAATACTTGGTGCAACCATTCTTAAAGACTATATTTTTTAAAATTACCTTATTATGAGCATTCGGATTTAAAGTAAACATTACAAAGAAAATTCTGGATTTTGATAACCCATCCAAGGTATGTCCATTTCCGTTAATTGTCAAGCTCTTGTTGATTATAATTCCAGTAGTATTACATGCTTTATCATAAACATAATCCTTTTTTAGAGTTATTGTACCACCATTCGGAGCGGAATATATCAGAGACTGCAACTCTGAAAATTTACCCTTGGAACTAGTGGAAAGCAGGTCATCCTGTGAACTAGCAATTAACTCATTTTCACTACTTGAAATTAAATCATCCTGAGGAGAATTAATCAAATCCTCATTTTTATCATTGATAATCTGCTGATTGTCATAAGCAGTTATATTATCATTAACATCACTTGCAGCAACGCACGAAATGCTAAAGAGTATACAAATCAATACTGTAAACATAACCACATTCTTTTTAAAATTCATGTATAAACACCTTAATTTTTAAAGATTGATATATATTTTTGTGTTATGGGTATATATTTGTTTTGAGAAAAAATTGAATGCAATTTTAGCATTTCAGAAAAAATATAAAAAAGGACATCATATATCCTAATTTCACACAAAAAAATATGAACAATAATTTTATATTAATTGCATCACATATTATTAGTGAAGGATAAATCATAAAAAATATTGAATTTGGGATTTGATATTTTTAAGAATTTAAAGGAATTTCAACTAATAAAAATATGTTGATTATTATTAGTAACTTCCAGAATTAGTAAATCTTTCTAAAAAGTGTTTAAAATGAAAGTGGTTTAAAATGAGTAGGAAAGATATTGGAAAAATTGTTGAATTAATTGTAAACAATGCCAAAAGTGTATTTGCAAATCCCATCGTGACATTTGTAATAATAGCAGTAATCATATTGCCTTCTCTTTATGCTCTTATAAATATAGAAGCATGTTGGGACCCTTATGAAAAAACGGGCGATGTACCATTTGCTATAGCCAATTTAGATCAAGGCACAACACTTGAAGGCCAAAAGTTAAACATAGGAAATGAACTTGTCAAGGAACTTAAAAATAATACTAAATTTGACTGGACATTTGTAACTGAAGATGAACTGCGGGACGGTGTTAATTCGGGAAAATACTATGCGGGAATTGTAATACCTAAAAACCTGAGTAAGAACATCGCTTCGATTACCGGAGATAATCCAAAACAGGCAAAACTGGAATATGTCGTAAACATTAAAGCAAACCCTGTTGCTAACAGATTAACTGATGCAGGGGCAAATGCAGTTTATACATCACTCAACGCCAAAATTGTTCAAGTTATAAATCTTGCAGCATATGAGAAACTTGGAGAACTTCAATCAGGCCTTGCTTCAGGGGCAAGTGAATTATCCAGTGGAGGATCCCAGCTTCAGGCTGGTGCTGCCCAAGTTTCCGAAGGTGCAGGTCAGGTATCTTCGGGTGCAAGTGAAATAACTGATGCATCAAAGACCGCTCAAAGCTATGTGCCTGCAATTGAATCAGGTGCAGAAAAGGTAAGCTCAGGATCAGAAGCAGTTCAGCAGGGGGCTGAAGAACTTCAGGAAACCATAGACCCATCATTAATGCCTGACGGACCAATTAAACAATATGCACAAGGAACTTCTGATCTTGCAAACGGAAGCAGTGCAGTTGCAGATGGGTCAGTAGACCTGGCAGAAGGGTCAGCGGAACTTGCACAGGGAGCATCATACTTAGCAGGGAATTCATCATTACTTGCTGAAGGATCATTAAGTCTGGCTGCAGGTGCAGAACTGCTTTCAAGTGCAGCGGCACAAGCTTTATTCACTGCATCAGCCGGTTTGGCATCATCTGCCGATGCACTTTCAGCAATTACAGGAATTAATGAAACAACTTTAGGAGACTATTTCTTCTCACCTACAAAACTGGACAGACATGAAGTATATCCAGTACCGGATTATGGTTCCGGAGTATCCCCATTCTACATCGTATTGTCCATGTGGGTTGGTGCTTTAATTACATGCGTATTGATAGAACCAAAATCAAGTGTTGGAACACCATATTCCCCATTTGAAATGTATACAGGTAATCTTTTACTTTATATAAGTTTAAGTATTCTGCAGGCATGTGTAACCATTACAGGAGCACATTTACTGGGAGTCTATATTGATAATTATCCGCTATTCATACTGTCGGCAATACTGGTATCGATAGTCTTCATGACTTTAATATATTCAATAATTTCAGCTATTGGTACCGTCGGAGAAGGTATTGTAGTAATTCTTTTAGTATTCCAAATATCCGGAACAGGAGGAATATACCCAATAGAAATTATGCCTAAACTATTCCAGGAATTATATAGTTACCTTCCAATGACATATGGAATCAAACTAGTTCGTGAAGCACAACTGGGCATTATTTGGCCCAATTATATTCCTGCATTAATAATGCTTCTAGCAATTGGTATTATTACCATTATTGTTTCAGTAATTATTAAAGAAAAAGCAGACAAGCCATCAAAATACTTTGAAGAAAAATTAAAAGAAAGCGGATTATTTTAGAAGTTGAAAATCAACTTCTATTTCTTATTTTTTTTTGAATTTTTTAAATTTCACACATATTTCTGATTTTATGTGAATTTATTGAATTTAGGTATACCTAAAAAAATGGAAAGCTTTATATAGTATAAGGGACCAATTAAGTAATAGAGTTAATATTTAGGTGTGCCTAAAATACTCTCATATTATTAGTCAATACTAATCTCCGAAATTAGAATGTGTTAAATTAGATTTTTACACAATTTCTCTAATTTGATACAAGTCTTATACTTAAGACATACCAAAAAAGTCGGATTTGTAATACTTTTCTGCCGATATAGTATTACAAAATCTCGAAATCGAGTCGTTGGAAAATTAAAAAAAATCTGCCAAAAATATATAATTTTCCTCAAAACACAGGTGTTTAAAACCTCAATTAAACACCTATCATCTCTCTTTTTATAACAATTTCTTTGATGAAATGATGTTTTTCTCAGACCAATACCAAAATTATCACACCAATAATCAACTTTAATACTCATGAATAAATCAGCATATACTGGAACATGAAAATACCTTAATTTGTTGCTTTTTCTAATGTCACCCTTTCCAGTTACAACTTACCAACTATTTTCAACATCAATCAAAGCCTGTTCAGCAGCACCACTTGAAATTAATGCCAATTCTTCATCAAAAGCAGTTTTATACTCCTTCACGATATTTACTTCTTCAGCAATATTATCTGCTTCTATCTGCCTGTTCCTGCCTAATTTTTCATAGTCTACATCTATACCTACTAAGCCATGTTTGTCAATCTGTTGTAACAGAGTAAACAGTAATGCTTGTGTTTCATGACGCATTTCAAGCAGTCCTTCATACTTTTCAAGCAGGTATGTCAGCTTGTAGCTGAATAGTTCATATCTTGCCTGGTCGAATAGTAATTTCATTTTCCTGAAGCTGTCCAATACTTCTTTTTCATCAGCAGTACATTCATCATAAATTCTTATTTTTTGATTATCTATTTGTTTCATATTAGATAATTAATTAAACAAGTATTTAAGTCTTTATATATGAAATTGAGTAATTATTGATGTTAGTTTAGGATTTTATGAGGTTAGAACAATATTAATATCAAAATAGAAAAACCAATTATAAATCACAATTTATCTTTGAGACATCGATTTCCCCAGACATTAATTTAGGAAGTAATGTATCTCTCAACTTAATTAAATTATTAATTTCTATTCTATTAATATTTATTTATTTCATCAGATGAGGGAATTATAACATCAATATTTTCAATGTCTTTTCTACTTATTCCACTAATGACTGATCCAGTAGCTGCCCTTTTAAAATTCTCTATTGAAGAATTAATTAAATGAAATGCATATTCTTTATATATTGGATTAATATTTGTAATTCCTGCAACTCCACGACCTAAACAATATTTTTTATCACAATCAACCAATAATCCAATTGTTGCTCTAATACAAAATATTAAATCATTTTTATTGCATGTTTTTTTAGGATCAGATGTGTACTTTTGAGCTTTTAAATATCCATTTTCATAATCTGCAGCACCATTTATCAAAGGTAATCCAATATTATCATAATTATAACTTTTCACCTTTAGGAGATTGACCCATTACAATATTTCCTAATTCTTTTAATTCTATATAATGGCACCGCTCATTATTGTCCATTGATTTGATGAAATCAGAATAAATAACATTACTTAATTCAAATAAATTTAAGTTTATCTAACTAACTTGCAAAAAATAACTTCAAAATATCCTCGCCACAATATTCTGCAACGGACAGTGCATTTAATACAACATTAATTCCAAACTATCATAATTATGATGCCTTTGTAGGAGAAAAAAGTAGGATCACCACAAGTGCAGCGACCCTTGCTAATGCGTAATCCATTCACTCATATGAACTACAATATCCTATTTGTAGAATTTAATATATAAAATAATGATTATACTCCACCTAGTATATACTGGACAACCAACATGAATTGACCGATTTGGGCATTGCTGAAATAGCGAAAGAAATGAATACTTAGATTCAACATGAATGCAATGATGGCCTTTTAAAATAGGCAGGGTCTAAAAAAAAAGAAGGGTTTGTAGATACAGTTGTACCTACTTAATTTATTAAATCATTCCACCATCGCTTTTAACCTTATCCCAAAATGCTTCAGTTTCAGCCCTTGATGATCCTTTATTTTGTCCATCAATATATCTTTCATTGACTTCATCATATGTTCCATGCTCATCAGTCGTATATCTTGGAGTTTCACTTGATGAACTAGTACTTGCACTTTGTTGTGCTTCAACAACTTTCTCTTTAATAGTCAATTTCTGTGTTGTATTGTTTCCAGTATAGTTTTCATTTCCACCATAATCCACAGCAACATCGTATTGCCCTTTCTTTAGCTTCAAATCCATTTTTGCCTTACCTTTGCCATCGGTTTTGACAGTTTTATTTGCCACAACTTTGCCTTTACTATCTTTAATTGTGATGTTGACCTTTTGTTTGGATAATGGTGTTTTGTTTAAATCAGTCAATTTAACTGTCAAGTCTTTGCCTTCATATAAAGTTTTATTGCTGGTTACTTTGATTTTTGTCGGTTCTTTGGCATGCATCGGCTTCAATACCATAAATCCAATTGCAGCAGCAAGAACAATGATTATCACAACAAGTATTATGATTATGTTTTTGCTTTCCATATTACGTTCCTCCCCATAAACTAATACTATTTATACACAAATTAAATAATAACATTTTCGACCACCAAACAAACACACAATAATCAGCAGAACACATGAATATTTTGATAGTTGCTCCCATAAACAGTTGAATAAACAGTCAAATATGAAGGCAAATGAATATGATTATAAAAAATAGTGCAATCCTGCAAGTAAATGTACAGGAAAAAATAAAAAAAGGTTGTAGGTAGTGTTTTTACCTACTTAATTATTCCAAGTTTTTTGGCAGTCTTTTCGTCAACTTTTCCTGTTACTTTAAGGACCTTGTCGTTTTGGAACTCTTTTACAGCCATTACTGTGTAATCCCAATAGATGCCGTCAACCTTCAGGTAACGGCCATTGTATTCAAGATAATATCCATTGTTTTTCAAAGCACGTTGGATTTTTTTGACTATTGCTGAGTTTTTGCTTCCTTTGGAAACTGTTTTCCAAACAGACTTGACCTTAATTGTAACCTTCTTGGTTGCCTTGTTGTAGTACTTGTTTCCTTTATAGGTTACAGCAGCCTTGTATGTTCCCTTATTGTTGAGATTGGTGATCTTGAAGGTGGCCTTGCCTTTGGAGTTTGTAGTGGCCTTATATGTCTTACCATTGACTTTAAGATACACAGTTGCTTTTTTAATTGGCTTATTAACATTGTTTTTCAAGACAATTGAATATTTCTTGGTTTTAGTGGTTGTCTTGAAGGTTTTTGCCTTAGCAGTTATTTTAGGAGTTGCCTTTTTGACAGTAACTTTAACATTCTTGGCTGATTTGTCATATTTGCTGTTGCCTTTGAATGTTATTTTAGCAGTGTATGCTTTAGGAGCAAGTTCTTTGGTTGAAACAGTAATCTGACCTTTTTTATCAGTAGTGTATGTTTTAGCACCGTTCAAGTCAACAGTTATACTAGCCCCACTGATTGGCTTGCCGTCGGCATCCTTTAAAGTGACAATGAGATTTTTGTCAACATTATAAACTGTTGTGACTGCAGAAGATTCAATTTCAGTAGCTATCTTTCTTACAGTTACATTAACAGTGGTTGAATTTTTAGCATATATTTCACCATCACCCACCTCAACAGTGATGACTGCAGTACCTTCACCCACAGCAGTGACAATACCCTTTTTATCTACAGTCACAACAGAGTTATTGCTGGATGTATATGTAATATCGAGCATTATTGTGTCAGGATGTTTGGTGGCATTTATTGCAGATGTTTCACCAACTTTTAAATCCAAAGTATTGTTATCTACAGTGACGCTGGCATTATCCAAGCTGACATTTATAATGATAGTCTTGTTTTCA
>ONUN01000001.1 GCA_900320955.1 uncultured Methanobrevibacter sp.
CGTATTATCTAATTTTAATGAAACTTATTCTGGAACGTATTTGAAATTATCTGAATTCACTGGAGGAATGGAAGTTCAAAAAGAAAAAGTTCTCCAAATAATTTCAGGTGATAAAGATCTTAATAAAAATAAATATTTCATAAAACAATCCTATTTTAGAAAAATACCTGGAAGTCCAATTGCCTATTGGGTTGATATAAACATTATTAAAACTTTTGATAATAAAAATTTAGGTTCAATGGGAAAAACTGTAATGGGCATTAAAACAGCAAATAATGAGAAATATATGAGAATGTTTTGGGAAGTAGATTATACTAAAATAAACAAAAAATGGTTTTTATGTGCAAAAGGAGGTAATTTTAAAAAATATTATGGTAATATTGAGATGGTTATTGATTGGTCAACTGAAGCAAAAGAATTTTATAAAACAAATAAATCATCCAGTATTTTACCAAAAGAAATGTGTTTTAAAGAAGCAATAACCTTTTCAAGCATCACATCAAAAGGAACAGGATTTAGATATCTCCCTAAAGATAGTTTATTTAGTAGTGGAGGAGATTCTATAGTTAACTTAAAAAATAATTTATATTGTATAGGATTTCTAAATTCAAACATTGCAAGATTTTATTTAAATATTTTAAATCCAACCATAAATTTAAAATTATATAACATTAATTCCTTACCAATAATAATTAAAAATGAGTATTTAGATGTAGTAGAAAAATTAACATTAGAAAATATAAAAATAACTAAAGACAACTGGGACGCATTTGAAAATTCTTTTAATTTCAAAAAAAGTCCTTTATGTTATTTGAAGGGCAATGTAGAAGAATCTTATAAAAATTGGAAAGCTATTTGTTATAATCAATTTAATAAAATAAAAAATAATGAAATAAAACTAAATAAAATATTTAATAAAATTTATAACATAAACATTGATTCAAATGTAAATGATAATGATATTACAATTGAATTAGCTAATTATGAAAACGATATTCGTAATTTTATTTCATATTCAATAGGATGTATGTTTGGTCGTTATTCTTTAGATCAAGATGGATTGCAGTTTGCTGGCGGTGAATTTGATCTAAATAATTATCATAAATTCAAACCTGACGATGATAATATCATTCCTGTTCTTGATTCTGAATATTTTGAGGATGATATTGTTGGAAGATTTGTTGAATTTGTAAAAACTTGCTTTGGAGAAGAAACATTAGAAGAAAACCTAGATTTCATTGCAGGAGCATTATCAAAAACAAATAAACCTTCAAGAAACATAATAAGAGATTATTTACTTAAAAATTTCTTTAATGACCACAAGAAGACATATAAAAAATGTCCAATATACTGGCAATTCAGTAGCGGTAAACAAAATGGATTCAATTGTTTAGTTTACATGCATAGATACGAACCAAGTCTCGTTGCAAGAATCAGAACAGATTATTTACACAAAACACAGAAAGCAATTGAACAAAGAATTGAAAATAACAATAACATCATTAATAATTCTTCCTCAAAACAAGAGGTAGCTAAAGCAAATAAAGAAAAAGCTAAGCTTCAAAAGCAGTTAAAAGAAACACAGGAATATGATGAAGTTCTATCACACATCGCAAACCAAAACATTGAAATTGATTTGGATGATGGCGTTAAAGTCAACTATGCAAAATTCCAAAATATTGAAATTAAAAAAGAAGGTTCCAAAACTAAAAAAGTAAACCTTCTTAAAAAGATTTAAATAATATTATATTCCTTTCCAGATAAAAAAACATTAATTATTATATTAAATTCTTGTTTTTTTATCTCAGGACCATTATTTTCATAAATCATCACATTTTTCATAGCCGATTTATAAATTTCTTTTAGTTTTTTAGGATTTGTTTTAATGTATGTTTCATGAACTTCGTTTTTGCTACGTCCTTGTAAACTATCAATATATTCGGCTGAAAGCCCAATATTTGATGCATGAAATTTACGTAGTGTATGTGATCTAAAGAAACGGTATTTTCCTTTAAATCCCCAATCCATTTTATCATTGATTTCTTGAAAACGAGTTAACAATAACGATGATGTAAAATCAAATAATGAATCTTCTAACTTTAAGTTTTCACGTGTTTTTAAATATTTAACAATAGCAGAGCTAGCTTCAGGAGAACAAAACGTATAATAATATTTATCTGTTTTAATTCTTTTCAAATAAAAAGTCGGAACAACATTCGTTTTCTTATCCAGAGTTTCTAAAATAAATTCAATTGATCCACCATGATGATACTCTTGTGTACCTTGAATAAAATGCTCAACTGTTAATGATAATGTCTCAGCTTTTGCAGTTCCAGAACTACTCATAAATAATATAACTGCTTTTAAATCAATTGGTGAAATAAGTAATGCTTCACGTATATGTTCACGAGTTGGCAAGTCCAAATAGTTAGTCTCATAAATCTTATCATATTTAGCTTGTGGCAAATGAGGTAGCTCAAACTCAAAGTGTAAATAAAATGTCTTTACTTTTGAAAAATATGTCTTTGAAGTATTTGGAGATAAGTTACTGTTAAGTAAATAACTTCTAAAATTAATTAATCTTTTTTTAATTTTCCTATCTTTAAGAGGAATTCTTTTATTTTCTTCTAAACGCGCTTCAACAAATAAATTTTCAATTGATTCTCCTTGAAAATTTTCATATAACTTTAAAGCAGAATCATAACCTTTTTTAGTACTGGATTTAATATTACGTTCTATACAAAATTTTTGAAATAAATTATTAGAATACATGAAAATATATTAAATTTAATATTTTATGAAAAATAATCTATTAATATGAATTTAGATAAAATAAAAAAAATAACATCCATAATACTTGTATTAATAATATTTACAGTACTTTATTTTAATATACTCCATTTATTGAAGGTTGGAAACTTGAAAATAGAATAACTTTATTTGCTGTTTTAATAAATATTTTTTCAACATTATATTCTAATTATATGAGTGATGAACGAGTTAAAAAAACAACTTGACGCCTCTGAAAAACAGTTTAAAGAACAATTACTTAATAATGAAAAAAATCTTAAAAAATTACTTTTTTGATAAACAACATGATTGTTATGAAAATTTATACAATGATTTAAATGAATTTTGGAGTTATGTCGATATTGAAAGAATAAATTACTATATAGATAAATTCCAAGATGTTCCGAAACCAGAAATTGATAATACTACTTTTGAAAAAATACATAAAATTATATTAGATTACAAATTTTCTCCCAATTTTAATTATATGTCTTTAGAAATACAAAATATTATGAATAATTTTATTAAATATATTGATAATCACTTAGAACATTACGACTATTATAATTATACTCAGGATACTTATTTAAATGCATTGGATATTTTATCAGAACTATATCCTTTATTGAAAAAAGAAATTGGAATAACAAACTAAAAAAAGTTCTATTTTTGATATTAACTTCCCCATTTATTAAATAATATCAATTTATTATAGAAATTATAATTCGTATACTCCACATATCTTTTAGAATAATTGGAGAATATCATATTCTAAATATCACACATTAATAGGACTATAATCTATAAATGAAGCATATTCTCCGTTGTAATAATCTAAATTTTCAATTAACGTATCATAAAAATCTTTAAGTTTTTCTACCATAATCTACACCTACATTAATTTTGTTAACACAATTATAAAAATAAATATATATGAGAAATAAATTTATTCCCCTAAATATTTTTATAATATGGGCTTAAATTAATGAATAATTCATCTAATTCTTTTTTATCAATATCAAAATCTATTAAAACTGAATCTAACAATTCTTCTTGTCTAGGTTGTCCTAATGTTAATCTATACAATGATAAAATATTTATTAATCTATCATAATTATTTTCATCACGACTGAATGGATACATTGGAACTATTCTTTCTATCCTTATCATATCTCTAGAGTCACTTAAACCCCAATAAGGAATTAAATCAGAACAATTGCCTCTTTTTTCAGCACCACTTGCAACATCAAATAATTCTTCCCAAATATTTTTATCAAATCTTATCCAGCCATATCTTTTAGCCACATTTTGCCTAATAGCCAAACATTCAAATCTGTTAATTCTACCTTCTCTTTGTTCCAAATCAATAGGATTTGAAGGTAAATTCCAGTGAACTATTTTTCTACAATAATTATGGAAATCAAGACCTTCCTGACCAATAGATGTTGAAGCGAGAACAAATGGCCTGAATGGAGAGTTAAATGCGTCCCTTACAGTTTTTCTCCTATTTGAATCTGATTCATCACTACGGCCTTTAGTAAATGAAGCAGCATAATGAGTTCTTAGAGAATAATTTCTGGTTTTTTCATCATCATTTTCAATTTTTGATTTGAACCTATCAAATGTATCAAAATCATAGGAAGTAGTTTTAAAGTTAAATGAATCTAAAAATCTATTATTAATTTTTTCAATTCTATCTTGATAATCTTTATCCAATCCATTGGCCAATAAATGAACATACTCATCAAATACTGCTTGTAGATTTCCATCTTTTGAGTATTTTAATAAAAATTTCCATTGTTCATTTTCAAAAGGATTTTTATAAATTAAATTAAGCACAGCTACTGATTCAGGAAGGTTCATAAGCCTTATAAAGCTTCTAGCAACTTTAGTTGGACCAACCATATATTGTTCCATAGATACATTTGAAGGCAATTCTTTTTGATAAGATCTATAAACACATATTGCAGGTGCTGCAATAGCCATATCACATAAAACATCAATTAAATCTTTAGGTTTTTTACCTAATTTATCCCTATTATGACTAACTTCATCATATTGTTTTTTTAATAAGTCATAGAAATCTTTAAATCCTTTTCCAAAATCATCAAGATTTATAGTCAAATCAAATTGCTCAAACCATGATTCGACATCCGAATTTAAATCAAATAATAATGGTGCCAAATAGTACCATCGTGAATCTTCATCTTTATTTTCATCAAAAGGAAGTTCATCTAATTTATGTTTAATTGTCTTTTTAATTTCAATCTCAATTTCATTAATCCCCAAATTATTATTTAAACATTCTATCGGATTATAAACATCAGCTAAAAAAATTGATGGATATAATAATGTAAATAAAGACATTTGAGAATCAATAGCATGCCTTGATGAAAAATTCATTTTTGAGCTTGAATAGCTTCTAGGATTGAAATATCCTTTATGAAAATGTAAATTTCCAATTGTCTGTCTTTCAACCTCATATGAAACTAAAGAGGAAATCATTCTTGGAACCATTTCCCATGATGAAAATATTAAAGTTTTTGAGAAATGTTCACTATCTTTAAATTCTCCACCTAATTCATAATAAGGCATGGACGGAGGTATCCAAAGAATTTTTGAAGCATTATCTTTTAAAACAGATTCCATCAGTTTAGCTAAACGAGCATTATTGTATGGAATTGGATTATAATTATTAATAGTTTGTTGATTTAACCAGAATGAATTTTTTTGCATTTTGTTGATATCCTCAGGGTGTTTTTCAAAATATTTTTTAATTTTCTTTTTCAGCTGATAATGATTCATAAAAGACATAATATAGGGAGATGATTTAATATAATCAATAGGAACATTAATTCCTAATTTAATATCATCCAATAGTTTTTGAACCTCCAAATATGACCTTATATCTTCATTTAAAACTTGTAATGAATTTTCAGCATCACTGCTATCAATAATATCTGCTAAATTGTTTTCAGTAAATCTTTCAGTTCTACAAATATTTTTATAAAGTTCCTCTTCTGCCTGTTTTTTAACAGAAATAAATGAAGTTTTATCTAAATTAAATTCTTTTAATTTAATTGAATAATCGCTCCAAACTTCTGTAAACTTATCTTTTTCCTCTTCGGATTCTTTTAAAAAATCAACAACCTGTAAAAATTCTGAATAATGCGCATCAACATTTTCTTCAGAGATTTCTTCTAATGTAGAATACATTTTATAAGGTGTTGCTGAAAGCATTAAAATTCTTACATCATCTGAATTAAAGAATTTTGTTGTTAATTTCTCCATTTCAGATCCTTTATCACTATTTAACAAATGTCTGAACCTTTGAAATTCATCCATGATAATTAAATCTGGATCGAGTTTGTTTAAAGAAATATCTGCAAAATTCTTTCTAAACTCAACAATTATTGGTTTTGCCTGTTTTTTATCAAACCCTTTTTTCTTAAATTTTTCACATAGATTAATTAAATTTTGAATATTATCAAAGGGATTACATAGTTTTTCAAGCATATATCTTTCATATTCTCCCTTGGATTTTTTATTGCATTCTCTAACTTGAATCTCCCAATAGTTTTTAATATCTTCCCAATATTTTACTCCAAAACGAAAAGTTTCTTCCAATTCAGATAAATAATCCTCAAGTTCTGGAATTCTTTTTAAAATTGCAAACATCAATGCTCGTTCATGAACGGTTCCAGATGAATTAGACACTTTGAATGAAGTTTCAGGAGTCAAAGGTATAAGTTGAATATATTTATCTAAAATTTCTTCATCATATTCCTGATTAAAAATATTTAAATGTTGCATTGATAATCTGGAAGTATAACTACTTTCGGGTTTTAAATCATCAACAATTTTTAATTTATCTAAATTTTGATCCACAATAGTAGAATTAGAACAAATATACACTACTTTAACAAGATTATCATCTTCTTCTTTTCTTAAACTTGTAAATTTTGCAATAACTCCTTTTGCAACTAATGTTTTTCCAAGCCCCACTTCATCAGATACCAAAACACGATTTTGACCATTTCTATAAAGATAATCAATTCGTTCAACAGTAGCTCGTTGAAAATCTTTTAATCCATCCATTATATTAGTTTCAATATTATCTAATTGTGATACATCAACCATTTTAATCAAGCACCCTTATAAAAGTATTATATAACTCTTCAAATCCTTCTGGAATAACATTATCTCCAGATAATGTTTTAATTAAGAAATCCAATTCAATGAATTTTTCTGGAGCATCATTAGCAGTTTTCAACATTTTTTCATACAAAGTCGGTAAATGTACAGCATGTCTTCCTAAAGGAGAAGTAGGACCAGACCCATCATCATTAGGTGGAATCTCAATGTATTCATCCCCTAATAAAAATGCAACATATTTAATGAATGCAGTTTCATCATCAATAATTGATGACATTACTTCATTTTGCCTATCTTCAGGCATTCCTTCTAATGGAATCTTAACAATCCTTCTAATATGATTATCATTGGAAAATACATTTAAAACGAAAAATTCAGACAATTGTATTTTGGATAATTTTTCAAATGACATACTTTCTGAAAAATCAACAAGTAATGCTGGTTTTAATAGTGGGCTGATTTTAATGTCAAATTCCTTAAAATCATCTTCACTACCGTTTTCAGCATTTAATTCTATATCATAACATTCTTCATTAGATATGACTTTACCAGAAATATTCAATCTTACCATTTTTTTAATGATTAACTCAAGATTTTTACCGTCGTTTTCAGGCACTGGTTTAATATTGTTCATGTCAACAAGTTCAAATGGAGAATCAATTCCTTCTTTTTGCCCATTAAAAATATCATCTGCCAAATTTTTAACATTAAACTTCTTCTTTTTAGCTGTAAGTTTAATCATAAATTCTATATTGTTGTATATGGCATTATGTGATGCATTTAATGACCCTAGATAAAATTCAGATTCATTTTCACTTTCCATTAGATACATCTTAGCGTGAATATCCTGTTTTAATATTCTTTGAGTTTCATCAGATACAATATCCTCACCGTCAATCAAAACATCTTTAAGCTTGTAAACATCAAAATTACTACAATCTTCTGGTTTTAATTTGCATAAAGACATTTCACGAGTGATGAGTATTGCTTTTGAATTTTTATTATTTCGACTATTGAATCCTTTTATGACATTTTTACTTAAAAATGGAGTCATTATAAATAATTCATCCCAGTTCTCAGTTAACAAAGGTTGATTTTGAATAGAATATTCTTCCCCAATTCCATTGATAATGAATTCAAAATCATCAAATATTTTAGAATCTAAATTAAACTGAATATAACTCAATTCTTCAATGATTTCATTCATTTTATTGGTTTTAACATCATTTGTAGAATATTTGATTAAATATTCAATGAATTTAGCAAGTGCATCATTTTTGTTGGTTTTATCATCTGTTTTAACACCCTCCATTGTAAAAGTAACATCCCAACTCCTATCAAAAGTTAAGTTTCTACTTAATACAATAAACCTATAGATTACATTTTCATCTTCACCAATGAACCTCAACAACCAAAATTTTGGATGGAAAGAAGAATAATTATCCTCTTTAGGATTATTTGCCTGAAATATAATATCTTCTAATAGAATATATAATTGAGTAGGTTTATTTGGATAATGAATCCTGCCATTCTCACAAAATAATGCAATTTTATCGGAAGTACTCCTTAATGCCTCTAATAAAAATATTGGATTTTCCCTTAAATTTGAGTCTGTTTCTTGAGACAAACCTAATGATATGGATGAACCTACCAATGCATCTAAATCTAGAGAATAAGTAGTGCCAATTGCAAAATCTAATTCATAATTGTTAGGAGGATACAAAATACTTCCATAATTTAAACGATTATTGTTCGGATTCAACATCTTCAATCACCTCAACAGATTTATTTTCACTATCATAAATATCTTGTATTATTGCCTTTGCATTTTGAAAACGATAATTCAACACGTCTCCTCCAAACCATACATTATAATCAAATTCCCCAACATGCAGTGATTTGGCCCTATTATTTTTTAAATATATTTCTTGTGATTTAACGCACTCTTTTAATCCTTCAATATCCTCAGTTTTCATTAAATCTTTTGATTCATTTAAAAATCTTCTAAGTCTTTTATTTTCAATTTCACCTGAAGATAAAATTTCATCAAGATCAATATTAGAAATTTCCTTTAAATCCAAAGTATTCAACCATTCATTAGCTTTTTGATTATTTTCATTAGAAATCATGACATTATAAATAACTCTTAATGCAAATACAAATTCTGAAAAGGATAATGCTCTGAAATAATCATTTTGAATATTTTTAGGAAACTTATGAATAATGCTTTGCAAATCCATAAAAGATTTACAATCTAAAACTTCATACAAATCTTCTTTTAAAATATATGCAAACATAGACTCGTTGCAATTTGTTATAATCTGATTTTTTAAAAATTGACATTCATCATAGGTTAAATGTATATCCAACTCCTCAATCCAGTTTTGATTATATGTAGGAATGTTAAATAAATTAAAATTATTATTGCCTAAAGCAAATTTATCATCCTCAATTCCTTCTCCTTTATCAATATTATTACCTAAATTAGATTTTTTTCTATTCTTTTTTTGAGCAATAATCCTTTTAATACAATCATCAATAGATAATTTGTATTTAACTATACCATATTCTCTAAGTCCTGCCCAATAAATGGATGAAGGTTTTCTATTAACCCATCTACCATTTAAAATAGCTCTTTTACCAATAACTCCATTTTCTTTAGGATTTTTTTCTAAAAAAATATGAGCACAATTTTCTTCAGCACTATCAAATTCCTTTTTAAGTTTAAAAAAATCCAATTGGCTACTAGATTCCAAATCCTTAAAAATATAAGGAACAATCAAAAAATATTTTGCACGTGTTTGAACAGTTGAAGTTCCAGGGAAAAATAATTCAGAATAATAATCTCTAATGGGAGCTATACCCAATTCATCCAAAACACCTTTTTCACCTAAAAGATCCAACACGCCCATAACAATATTTCTATCTGTTGATGAAAAATCAATCCATCCTAATTCCATTTAAATCACTTTAAACAATTTGTTAATTTTTTTCTGAAATTATATGACCATAAAAATTAGTTTACAGTTTTATTATTCATTCAGCGAAAAAACATTTGACTAGATAATATAATATTTATAACAATATATTAATAAAAATTACTTAAATTATTAATTAGTTATATTACATATTCATTCATGCCAAAACACAACCAAAAATTGAATAAACTATCAAAAAATATGATATTTCATTTACAAATTTGTAATCCTTAAAAAAAATTCATATCTAAAGATATTAAGTGCCACAGTCCTGCAAATATGTTGATTTTGAGTTAGAATTTTAACTTTAAAAAATATAAATAAAAGAATTTTCAAAAAATGATGTTCAAATAGGAATCTCATTAAAATATTCACTAACAATCCCATCTAATTGCTCTTTAATAACATCAAATTCCTGATTTAAATCAAGAGTTTTCACACTTATCTTATTCCCACTCATAACATAATCACTATCTGGTTGTATAGTTTCATTAGTCATTGCATATAATAACATTCCACTAACTTCCATGCCATATTCTTTAACTTCAAATTGTTTATTTTTAACATATGTGAAAATCTGATACAAATTATTAGTGTGATGTATATCCTTCCCAAAGTTTTTTGCAGTATTATGTTTGTAAAATTTTGCATCAATAATCAAAATCTTATTATTATGCTCCAAAGTAATGTCAGTTTTCATTTTTGGAAGCATTGAATCCTGACCATAATCCAATTGCCATTGAATTTGTGGTGAAGAGGTTGAAATCTGTTTATGTTCTTGTTTATAATAATTCAAAATAAATTTTTCATATAACTTATTTAAAACCCAATCATTAAAAAAATCCATTATTTTTACATTTCCACTTTTTTCAGTACGAATTAAACCATGAAAAACCAAATAACAGATATTAATAAGCATCATGTATGTTTGATTGTTTCTATCAAAACGCATTTTCCAATTTATTTTCTTTAAATCTATCAAATCTACATCTGCAAAATACATTAATAAACTCTTTAATTTCTTTTTTCTAGAATTTGCAATATCGGTTTTAATTAAAAATTTAATTGTGGATTTGATAATGCGATTTAATTTACAATTTACAGAAAATTCATCATAAGTACAATTTAATTGTTTTTTAAGAAAACTTTGTGAATTAATTGACTCAGCAATATTTATTTTTCCACGGATAGATGAAGTAGTTTCATTAACATCAATGTAATCTTTAACAAGACCTTGTTTAATTTGTTTTGAAACACCGATAGCTAAAATCTCTGAAAGTAAATCGGCAACATTTTCAAAACTTTCAGTTGTAACTTTTCTATATCCTTTCTCATTAAGGACTTGAAATGCATAAGAAAGCATATAGTAAATGTTTTTAATATAAATTGTTTCAGATGCTATCATTAATGACACTTCTTAGTTTATTTGACCATTTTTCAACTTTTCCAGGTTCATCAAACCAATATTCTTTTAAAAGAGGAATTAATTCATATTCAACAATATCATGTATTTTTTCCTCCACTTCTTCAGAATCAATGTTACATAAATAGGAATGACCAATTCTAAATCCTTCACCCAAACTTTCATCATCTTGGATTTCTTTGTTTAATTCTTTCATGAAATTAATTAATTTATCAAAACCTGTATCTCCGATATCTTCTTGATAAGATTTAAAGCCATCCGAATCAAAACCAGGTTTTAAATCGAAAAATGAAAATCTACGTCTTAGTGCAAAATCAATCATAGCAATAGATCTATCTGCAGTATTCATTAAACCAATTATATTTAGATTTTTTGGAATAAAAAATGATTCATCAGAATATAATAATTGAATTTTATTTTTTTCACCACGTTTATCTTTTTCAATTAACATAAATAGCTCACCGAAAATTTTACTAAGATTTCCACGATTGATTTCATCAATAATGAAGAAATATTTATTATCAGTATCTTTTTCAGCAAGTTTACAGAATTTATAAAATGAGCCATGAACTAATTTAAACCCCTTTTCAGAAGGCCTAAATCCCATAACAAAGTCTTCATATGAATAACTTTGGTGAAATTGCACCATCATCACTTTTTCTGTGTTTTTTTCTCCAATAATAGAATAAGCAAGTCTTTTAGCTAAAAATGTTTTACCGACACCCGGAGCTCCCTGAATAATAATATTTTTCTTATAATCAAGAAGATTCACTAGTTTAATATAATCATCTTCAGTAATATATACCTCTTCAAGGAATTTTTCATCTGAATATGGAGGGTATTTCTCAATTGGTTCACCATCACCAATTAATTCCGTTAATTCATCAATTATTCCTTTATAATTAGTTATATCATTTAATTTTAATTTAAAATCTTTTAAATTATAATTCCATTTGCCATTAATCCATTTGACTTTTCTGTAATGCTGGAATTTTTTAGAAGAATCATAATTATAATTTGATTCAACAATACCTTTAGCAACTAATTTTTCTGGACCCAATTTAACAAAAATAATGTCACCTATATTAATATTATTTGCAAAATGCCATAAAGAAATAGCATCATTATTACATGAAGCATTATCTTTACTTATCTCCTGTAATTTAAGTTTAATATCATCTTTTTTAGAATAATCTTTTAAATAACCTATATCTTGAGAATCAATGTAGATACAATTATCTTTTAAACAACTTTCCCAACATTCCTCATCAATTGAAAATAGCCAATAATGAGTAATATTTATATCATAATCACCAATTCCACTTTCAAAAATTTCATCATCAATTTCATCTTCATTGTCTTCATCATTTTTATAAGCACCATGTGAAAATTCAGCAAAATTTTTGAACTTTCCCTCTTTTTTCAAAAGATCATTACATCTTTGACAAATCCTAAGATAATCATTTCCATAAGGCATTTCTCTTAAAGAATCAATTTCATTTTTAAAATCATCAGAAAAAGCTTCATAAGTTGATAAAAGTTTCCTACTTTTAGTATCTAACTTCATGAATGTTTTAGGCATCATCGAAAATAACATCATTGAAAGCTTCCAATCTATGGAAGGTTGATTAATAGCTCTATCAAATGCCATTATAAAGTCAATTTTAATATTTTCATCTTCAGGATTTCTTGAATATAATAATGCTAATTCCAATACATCCCATAAGTTGTCCATATCTTGTTTGTTAATTTTTTTATTACGATTGTAGAAAGTTATGGTTTTACTTGGCAATACTTCAATTCCATGAAAAGAATTTGGTGCATCTGCATTAATTGAGAACTCTTTTTTTATCTGATTTATAAGTTGAATACGATCTTCTACTGATAATATTTTATTAAAAAGACCCCATATAGTGAAAGGATCAATATCCTGAGGCATAGGATTATTTGCATCATCAGTTAATTTTGGTAAGTCTTTACCAATATCATTATATATTTTTTTAATTTTCTCAATTAAAATAAACCTATTTTCTTTATAACCAACCAAAATGTTAACAAATTCATTATAAAAATCAATCCATTCGATTTCATCATTATTTAATTTTTCTAATAAATTCTTTTTAGTTTTTGAATTATCTCCGATTCTAAAAACATTATTTGATGAACTTGGAATATCATCAGGATTATACTTTAAATCAGATATCTTAGTTTTACCAATCCAATCAACATTCCTAAAATGAAAATGAATACAACTTTTACCATATTTTTCAACTAATCTTTCAGAATAATAATATTCAGAACAAATTCTACCTACAATATAACATCTATTTAAAGAATCTAAAGAAATGACAAAATCCCCAATTTCAAAACCTTTTATAAAATTCTTAAATTGACCAAAAGTATTTTCACCCACATAACTATCATCCACTATTTTTTTAATATCATCTTCATTTTTATCAGTTAAATCACCAGTATCCCCTTCAATGGCTACAACTCCATCTGCTTTAAAATCATCAATGAGAAATTCATTTTCACCTGCACGAACCATCCACATCTTTGGCATATTAACACTACCTTAGTTTATATAAATAATTTTATAACATTTTAAATATATAATTTATTTTAAGAATCCAGTGATAAAATGATTAAAACAGATAGATTCATAACCTTTTTTAATACTTGTTTTTTTATTAAGGTCTTTACAAAATTTTTCAAATAATCTATCAGAATTCATAAAATAAAATAACTTTTAAAAAACACTTTATTTTTAAGTTCTAATTATGAATTATTTGATGATTTACCACTTACTATAAACAGCAATTTTGAAAAAAATTTGAAAAAATTGTTTTAACTAATCCAGTTTATACCCCATCTTTAGAATATTTAGAAATAATTGATAATCACCTACATTTGATATTCAAGATAGATTTATTCTAAATTTTTAACTACATCCTCAATTTCATTATATCCTTTATTTCCATATATCAATAGTCATAACAAATACGTATAAATCATTAATATAAAATTATTTTCTTCTAAATTCATCTGAAAATAATTCATTAAACTGGTCTTCAACAGTTTCCATGCTTCCATGCTCCAAATCGATTTTAATTTGATTACAGGAAAAAATTCTATCAAAATCATCTTCCAAGATATTTCCTTGTTGTTTTTTAAGTTTTAAAGCGTTCATATAATACTTCTGGAATTTTTCTGATGATTTCATTTTAGCACAAAAATATCCAAGCATGCTATAACCTAATGCCTTAAAATATAATATTTCACAGTCAATCAAATTTGCAAAAAACATTATTGCTTTTTCAGATTCCAGATATTTGGAATTGATTGCTTTATCCAAAAGAAAAATTAATGATTGGTTGAATTCGTATTTTTCATCACTAATAGAATAATAGGTATTTCTTTGATAAAAAATTTGATCGCAAAGAGGATATCTGCATAGTAGATTTCCGGTGTAATTGTCCAAATCCATTTCATTTTTTAGGTCAAGTCTTTCATGAAGATATTCAGTGTAGTATTTAAAAGCTGATAAAATAACATCAGTTACATAAATATCTGATTTTAAAAAGTCATTTATTACCATAAGTGCTTCATCATGGTGGCCTGTTCTTGTATAAAATTCCATCAATGATTTATATGGTAAATAATCCCCAATAAATAGCTCATTGTCTTTTAAATAATTAAGTGTATTAACAATGTCACTAACGGCTTCAGATGTTTTTTCATGGTATCTGTAATTATTAATTTTTGAAAAAATCATTTTTTTCAAGTCATATTTCTCTTTCAAATCATCGTTATAAAATCTGTCATAATTGCGATTTGCTATCAAATCCTTAATATGCATGTAATCAGGGTCATTTTTGATTTGATTAGATAAATCATAGAAATATTCAGCTGAAATAATGTTTTTTGAATCTTTAGGTTGATTAACATCATCCACTTTAAAGTTATCAACTTCCTCAGCTTCTTTAAGAAGTTCTTCATTATTTAAATCAATACCCTTAAAGATATCATCTATGCTTTTGTTTTTCATAACTATCATCCAATATTTTGTTACATCATTTATAATAACTACATTCTTTGTTTACAGGGCAATGATAACATTCGGGATCAGTAGGGCGACAATAATCTATGCCAATGAATCGGCATGCCAAATCAATGATACCTGGAAATTCCGGATTAATTTCTCTGGCTTTTTCTACTATTTCCTCTTTGTTTGCACTACCGTTGAAAAACATTCTACCCATTACTGTTGTAACATGAATGTCTGGAGAAACATCTATTGAACTGTAATCACTCATTGGGATTTTGAAATTCCTTGCAAGTATATTTGCTGCCATGGATGATATGCTCGGACCGACTCCTTTAAATTCACGGAATCTTTTTACTACTTCTTTACTGCTTGGATTATCAGCCCATATTTTGGAAGCATCTCCCTCATAATCATTTTTAATCTTTTGTACACCTTCATAAAAGAATTCAGCACATTGATTATTAAATCTGTGGTATTTGCCCTCATCAAACATTTTTTTATATTTCTCTACAGAGACATCAGCAAGAACATCAATATCAAAAGTTCCTAATTCTTTAGAAATTTTATATGGTATTGCCCATGCTCTTGGAGCCGCTATTTGTTTGTCCATTATGCATCCAAGTACGAATGCATTTGGATTTTCATTTAAAAATATATTTAGACGTGCATCAGCTGTAAATTCACAAAAAGTATCTGTTCCTTCATAATGTTTTTCAGCTATTTTAACTAGTTCACTATCCATATTTGTCCCCCAAAACTATTAAATTTCAATAAATAATCTATATTTTAACCTATTCTAATTGCTTTATCTCTCCATCTTTTGTTAAATCGTTTTCTAACAAAATATGCCATTATAATATATACCTGCCCCACTATATATGGAGTTAATACGAATATGCAAAAACCACCTACAAAAATTAATAGAAAAATAAAACGAGCTGTTCTCATGGAACTGGCCACATTATTTATTATATCTTTAATTTCCTTATCAACATTTTTAGACCTTAGTTTTCCAAATACCCATTTTAATCCCTCTTAAATTTTAAAAACGATAGGTAAATGATCACTTAAAGTAATCCATTTATAGTGGTCCAAAATCTCAAATTCCTTCACAACACCTTCTGCTGCATAAACAAAATCCAAATGGAAAGGATTGTTCAAATGTCTTGATTGATAAAATGTCTTTGCTTTTTCTTCACCCTGCTTATCACCAGTCATGTCATGATAAACGCTGATTAAATTTTTACTTTCAAGTTTTTCATTCAATACATCATGATTTTTAGCTTTTGGATGATGGTAATTGAAGACAACACTGCTGTTGAAGTCTCCACACATTATAAGATTTTCATTAAATAAATCCTTATGAGCATCAAAATAGTCATGTATCATTTCAACATATTTAGGCATTGCCCAAATCCCAAGCAAATTAAATGAACCATTTACATTGACTCCAAGGAAGTGTTTAAACTCTTTATTTTTATTTTTAATCAATTTAAACTCTATATCATCTTTTGCAAATATTCCAAGTCCCTTATAATGAATGTCACCTATCCAAAAATAATTGTTTCCTGCAAATTCAGCGTAATCATCATCATTTGACTCAGCAGGATTTTCACATTCCTGAATTACATAAATGTCTGCATCCTCTTCAACAATCTCTTCGAATTTTTCTCTGAATTTGCCATTGCAGTTCCATGAAACTATTTTTATTCGACTTTCATCCAGCCATTTAGTTATTAATTTTTCAAATTCTTCAATGGCTTCAGGTTCAATATTGTTTTTACTGTCAGTGAGATACTCGGAATAAAGTCTATAGATTTTTTCTTGGTCTTTTGTCCAACTGTCCGGAATGTCATCTATTTTAATCATATAAAATCACCATAAGTTAATTTTATTTTCTTATATGAAACTAATATAACTTGTGTTTAAATAGTATTTCTATCAAAGATATTCACATGTCTAACAAAATCCCCTTTGAAAGCGAATTTGCACTGCACACATTAACTCAAAAATACCTGAAAGAACTATTTGACTTAGAGCTTGTTGCATCTGAAAAACAATTAAACAAATTAAGAGTGGACAATCTTGCATTAGATAAAAAAAATTGTTCCTTAGTCATCATTGAATATAAAAATAAATTCGACAGCAATGTTTTAAATCAGGTGCAGGAATACCATGATTTAATCTTAGAAAATAAGGATGAATACTTAAAACTGGTAAATGAATGTGTTGACTTTTATAACATTGAAATAATGATTATCAGTCCCCAATTCAGCGCTAAGCAAATTAAAACTGCTAATAATAACATAAGCCTTTGGCAGGTTAGCTTATTTGATGACGGCAAAGTAGAATATCAAAATCTAATAAACAATAAAATTGTAACTTTAGAAATTGATTTGGATGAACTGAAAATTACAGAAAAAAAGCTACTTGAAGATAAATCTGAATATATGAAAGATTTATACTTTAACCTGAAAAATAACATATTAAAAGAATTTAAAGATTTGAAAATTAGATATATGGTAGATCAGTTTTCATTTAGAGCAAATGACAAGCTCATTTGTGTAGTTGTATTTTTAAAATCCTCATTTAACATCTACTTTTATTCAAATAATCTTAACAATGCGGAAAATACAGTAGACATTTCTTCAAAATCCACAGGAGGAAATGCAAAATACAATTTCAAATATAAATCAAATAAAGATTATGACTGCTTTTTAGACTTATTTAAACAAACATATGCTCAAAAGGTGAAAAAATGATATGTCCGGCATGCAACACAAATAATGACTCAAATGAAGAGTATTGCATTAACTGCGGTCAAAAACTGATTGAAAGTGAGCAGGCAGAAGAAATCCCTGAAAGCAAACTTAAAATTCCAAAGGATAAAATAATTCTTCTGGATTTAAACTACACTCTCATTTCAAACTCATGGGCAATCAGGTTTGAAAAATTTCCTCAAAAAATCAATAAAAGAAAGTATGAACATGAACTGATAAATCTGATTAAGGACAACTACATCATTCTAATCACTGCAAGTCCTTACGAAACTTCATACGATTCTCTAAAACACATTGAGGAAAATACAGATTTGAAAATTGACGAATCATACTGGAACTTTAAAAAAAGACCACCTGCATTGAAAAAATATTGGCTTGAAACGGCTGTTCTTCCAACTCATGGTGATGACCCTGAAAAATACTTGGCAATTGAATCCAATGAAAAAACTCGTGAAATGTATGCAGAATTTGGCATAGTTGCAAGACCAAAAGGAGATTTTATTTAATTATTTTATCACAATAATAAATAAATTATTAAATCAGCGAAAAACAAAAATATATTTAAAAACTTCCAGATGAGAAAAATGAAACAGAATGCATTTACGGGAAACAATAATGATTTCTACAGTCAGCTTAAAGAAAGCATTGTCAATGCCCAATCCATTGACATCATTGTTTCATTTCTTATGGAATCCGGAGTTAAATTAATTATTAATGATTTAAAGAAATCCAACTTAAAAATACGCATTTTAACAACAGATTACCTGAACATCACCCAGCCCGAGGCACTTTTCATTCTAAAAAGTGAGCTTAAGGATAATTTGGATTTGAGATTTTATTCAGAACCAAACAGCTTTCATCCGAAAGCCTACTTTTTCCATTATGACTGGGATTCAGAAATCTATGTTGGTTCATCTAATATTTCTAAAGGAGCCCTAACCACTTCCATCGAATGGAATTATCACTTCAAAAAATCCGAAAAGCCCAATGATTTCAAGCATTTCCAGGACACATTTGAAGACCTCTTCGCCAACCATTCCATCGAAGTCACTGATGAAATTCTGAGAGACTATTCAAAATCATGGATCAGACCCAAGATTTCAAGACCACACACAAATGAAAAAGACACTAAAGAATTCGAACCTAATCCAGTGCAACTTGAAGCATTATACATGTTAAATCAATCTCGTGGGGAGGGTTATGAAAAAGCATTGGTTGTTGCCGCCACAGGTACAGGAAAAACGTATCTTGCAGCATTCGATACAAAAAATTATGAAAAAATATTGTTTATAGCACATAGGGAAGAAATCATCAGACAGGCTGCCAAAACATTTAAAAATATCCATCCGGACAAATCCATTGGATTTTTCTACAACAATAAAAAGGATACAGACACAGACATTACTTTTGCACTGGTTCAGACAATGGGAAAAAGCAATTATCTTAATGACAACTACTTCGAAAATGGTCATTTTGATTATATCATAATCGATGAGTTTCATCATGCCGTTGCAAACAATTACAAAAGAATTCTAGACTATTTCAAGCCTAAATTCCTTCTGGGACTAACGGCAACACCGGAAAGGCTGGATACCAAAGATGTCTTTGCACTATGCGACTACAATACCGTCTATGAAATAAGGCTTAAAGAAGCAATCAACAAAGGATTCCTCTCACCATTCAAATATTACGGAATCTATGACGATACGGTCAATTATGAAGACATCTCTATGAGAAGGGGTAGATATGATGAAAAGGACCTGGAAGATAAACTGATGATTAACAAAAGGGCAGATCTGGTTTTAAATCATTACCTGAAATACCCCTCCAAAACCGCAATCGGATTCTGCTCATCCAGAAATCATGCAGAATTCATGGCAGAACATTTCACAAAGAATAATATTCCATCAGCTGCAGTTTACAGCGGTGAACCGGGTGAATACACCCATGAAAGACAAACTGCAATAGCCAAACTGAAAAACAATGAACTGAAAATTCTATTTACGGTTGACATGTTCAATGAGGGTGTAGACATACCATCAATCGATACTGTTTTATTCCTAAGGCCAACCCAGTCCCCAATCGTGTTTCTCCAGCAGCTTGGAAGAGGACTTAGAAAAAGCGAAGACAAAAAATATCTAACAGTATTGGATTTCATAGGCAACTATAAAAAGGCAAATCTCGTTCCATTCCTCCTAAGCGGCAATGAATACGACACAAAAACCCTTTTGAATGAATCAGTTATGGATTTTGAATATCCTGAAGACTGTTACATTGATTTTGATTTCCAGCTGGTTGACCTTTTCAAAATACAGGCAAGGCAAGAGCTGAAGATTAAAGACAAAATCATTATGGAATTTGAATCAGTCAAGGAAAGCCTGTCCCACAGGCCTTCAAGGGTTGAACTCTTCCTAAGGATGGATGATGCCGTCTACAGTGCAATGAGAAAAAGGTCCAAACTGAATCTGTTTAGGGACTACATCACATTCCTATCCGACAACAATGAGCTTGAGAGTGATGAAAAGTCAATCGTCAGCACAAAGGCACATGAATTTTTAAATGCACTTGAAACCACCAGCATGACAAAATCCTACAAAATGCCAATATTTTTGGCATTCTACAATGACGGTGAAGTGAAAATGGAAATCACCGATGAAGACGTATACAAATCCATGTGCAGATTCTACAGCGACCCATCAAATGGAGTGGACATGCTTAAGGACAAAAGGACAAGAAACTACAAAGAGTGGGGCATGAAGGAATATGTTTCACTTGCCAAAAGAAATCCGATAAAGTTTCTCAACAAGTCTACAAGCGAATTTTTCATCAAAAAGGATGGATGTGCACTTGCCTTAAGCGATGATTTGAAAGACTACATTAAAATGGAAAGCTTTATCGAACACTTTAGAGATATTATTGAATATAAAACTTTATACTATTACAAGACCAGATTCGAGGATAGAAAATGAACTATTATGATGAAAATGCCCAAGATTTCTTTGACGGAACCGTTGATGCAGACATGACCCCACATTATGAAGAATTTCTAAATTACTTACCCAAATATGGAGAAATTCTGGATTGCGGATGCGGATCAGGACGTGACACTCTTAAATTTAAAAATTTGGGTTATGAAGTAACAGCAATCGACGGATCATTGGAGATGTGCAAACTGGCAAGTGAGCATAGTGGCATTGACGTTAAACACATGCAGTTTCAGGAAATTGAATTTGTTGAAGAATTTGACGGAATCTGGGCATCAGCATCACTACTTCACGTTCCATCATCAGAAATTGAAGATGTGCTAAAACGATTGAAAACAAGCCTAAAGGATGATGGAATATTTTATGCTTCATTTAAATACGGTGATTTTGAAGGCCATCGCAATGGTAGATATTTCAATGATTTAACAGAAGACGCAGCCAAGGAACTGTTTGAAAAACTGGACTTCAATGTCATCAAAACATGGATAACAACTGATGCTAGAAAAGGAAGGGAAAATGAAAGATGGGTTAATATTTTGGTTAAAAAATAGTTAAAAAATTATTGTATAATTAAATATATATGAAAATGTGTATTATTAATAAAATAAAAATTCAATATTTATGTTCTAAAAAATTAGCAACCAAAAATTAAACCATTGAAAAATCAATGAAATCCCCAACACTGCAGCACATGACAAGTCAGCTGTGCAGTATATTGAACTCGACGGGAGCACAGGTAAAAACTTTGAATTATTAATAATTAATGAATTGACAAGAAGAGGATTTACTACAGGTACTAGTAATTGAAGAGAAAATAGGATAGGCCGTGCAATAAGAGTTTCTGCAGATATTCAAAAAAAAATGGAATTTACTTAGTTGGAAAGGATTCAGCCAGGTTCACGAAAAAATGGGCGATGGAATTTATTGAAAAAATAACTTCATATCCCAATGAATCTATTCAAGATGACTGTGTTGTGATATTCACCGGAGGATATGAAAAAATAACTACAGATAAACAACCTAGAAGAGTTAATGTGGATAAGTGGTATTTTACATAATAATAGTTATAAAAATTCGTCTATCCAACTAGGTGGTAGTTTTTTATTAGATTTTCTTTTAGGTGCATGTTTTTTCATAAATTCAAAAGCATCACCAATATTGTCTAATGAAGAATCTTTCATATGGTTTATTAAATTTTCTTTTGTAGGAGGAGTCAAAGAAAAATATTTACATAATAAAACAATTCTATATTCTTCAGTTAAATTGAATTCAAGGCTTTTAATTAAATCATCTTTACTTAGATTATTTTCATTTGAATCATTTTTAATTAAATTTTTTCTTAAATATTCTATTTCATCTTCAGTATAATTCTCGACCAAGTAACTTGCAACTTCTAAATTACTAGAATTCATTAATTTAAATTTATCTCTAAAATGAGATAATTCTTCTGATGTTAATGAATTTAATAAATTATTTATTAATATTTTCTTCACTTTAACTAATTTATTTTGTTTTTTATCATTTGAATTATTGGATATAATATCCATAGTAGATTTTCCATCATTATCATCCATCAATTCAATAGCCCTTCTAATAGTTTTTATTGAGCATCCTTCCAAATGATTTATTAAACTATTTTTAGTGCATTGTTTTAATGAAAAATGTTTACATAAAAATATTAATTGCTTAACCTCTAATGAAAATCTTAATTCATTAATCAAATCTTTTTTAATTAGTTTTAGTCTTAAATCTTCTATTTCTTTTTCAGAATAATTCTCAATTAAATAATCTACTATTTTTGAATCATTTAACGGCAAATAAAATTCCTTACTAAAAAGATATAACTCTTCAGGAGTTAATGTTTCAAGCAATTTAGTTCTTAAATTATTTATTCTTTCGTCTTCTTTAATTAGTTTTAGTCTTAAATCTTCTATTTCTTTTTCAGAATAGTTTTCAATTAAATAATCTACTATTTTTGAATCATTTAACGGCAAATAAAATTCCTTACTAAAAAGTGATAACTCTTTTTTTGTCAATGAATTAATCAAATCATTTTTTAATTTGTCTTGTTTTAATTTAGCTAATCTTTCTTGCTCTTTTTTAACTAATTTTACTTTTAATAAATTTATTTCTTCTTCTGTATAATTATATACTAAATAATTTAATAATTCCTGTTTAGAACCTTTAAATGAAAATTCATTAACAAATAAAATCATTTCATCAGATGATATTGTATTATCCAATTTATCATATAGGTCTTTTCTATGAGCTTCTTCTTCTAATTCTTTTTCAATTAACTTTATAGCAGTATAAATCTCTTGTTCACCATATTTATCAATTAACAACCTAATATTATCCTTATCTGATGATTCAGTTAATGAAAAATGATTGCATACTCCTAAAAGAAGTTCTCCTTCAACCTGGACATATAATTTATTAAAAAGATTTTTTCTTCTTTCATTTTCTTTTAGTTGTGCTTTTCTTTCAGCATTTATACGTTCTTCATCTTGCATTAATTCTTTAAGTTTTTTCTCATCGTGAGGAATTTTATTTTCCTTTAAATCTTTAATTTTAGCTTTCAAAGCAAACATTTCTTCATCCGTTGCGGTAACATTTAAACTTTCTTCAGCTTCATGAAGTTGATTTTCTAAATTAGATAATGCATTTTTAACTACTTCAATTTCATCATCTTTCCAGACATTATCCTTTTTAGCTTGATTACATTCTCTGCATAATACCCATAGATTATCTTCTGTTGTTAATCCTCCTTTAGATAATGGATATATGTGATCTATTTCTAAACTTGTTTCTTCGTTACTTCTACCACATTCTCTGCAGCGATATCCATCTCTAACAAATATTTCATGTCTTAATTTTGGAGGAATTGGTTTTCTTTTTTCTCTAGTTTTTAATTTGGTTCCACAATTTAAACAAAATTTATTGTTCTTATTATTATCATAGATTTTGTGACATTTGGGACAATATTTTTCCATTTAATCACCGAACACATTAATTAAAAAATTTTAATCCTTGTTCTCTTTTTATTAGATTTCTTTTCGAGTTGATTTAATTTTATATTATTTTTTTCCAACAATATTTTAGCATTCTTAGAATGTTCTTCATCCAAACGGGAAATAAAAAATTTAAGTCTCTTATTTTCCTTTTTCAATTTTTTTATATATTTTTTAAGATATTCCTCTGAATTGTTTTCTTCAATATTAAGATTTTCCAATAAGGATAAATATCTTAATTTTTTTCCAATAGCTTCATCAATCTTTCTTTGTATGAAGTTTAAACGTTTTCCACCTAGAAGCATTGCATAAAATCCATTACCCTTAAGTTGTTCATCTATTTGATGTATTTTTTCATTTATACAATCAGGACTCTTTTCACAATCTTCTTTTTGTTTTCTTTTTCTTTCTGCTTCTTTTATCTCATATTCTTCCAAACGTTTTTTCTGGTATTCTTCCCATTCTTCTTCATTTAGTAAGTGCATTTTAGGATTATAATTTTTGTGAAATTCTTTCCGGTTACCTGATTTAGTTAAAATTTGCTCAAGAGTTCTTAATTCATTATCAAAAATTATGCTGCTCTTTTTATGCAGATATTTATCATGTAGTTTAGAGCATCTGTTAATATCTTCTCCATTTAACAGGTGATTTTTATCAGGAATATCTCCACCAGTCAAATTCAATTCTTTTACTGATTTCCAATACTCTAAACCAGCATCAACGGCTTTTTTATAATAATTTATAATACCATAATCATCATTAGATTTTCGTGCAAGGCCTATATAAGTATTATAACTGTCTTTATAAATTATGTCTCTCCTAGGAAGCTCAAATGAACCGGAACCATCTGAATCCGCATAATCATTATTGAGATATCCCATATATTTAGTGTCAGGAACACCAATGTCATTACCGTCCCCAACAGAATCTCCTACTTGCCATTCCCTCATGTTAATGTCACTTCTTAAACTTCAATTATTTAATTAAATGCTTACAGTAACTAGTTATATCAATTGCTATTATTGTGCTAATAACTATTGAATAAGTTTTTATTAATCTGATTTACCAACTCTCTTTTTTAATATCTTCAATATCTTTTATTATTTATTAGTCCAATACCAACATTTCCATCCAAAGCGGATTGCCTAATCATAACCTTGAGATTCCAGATAGTCATCGATATCGGGATTGTCCCCATATTCATAGTGGTCATAATACCAGTCCGGATCATTTTTAGCAATCGTATTTGGAGATGTATCGACTCCACCGTAATGTGAGGAATGTGAAGAGTGTGAATAACTTCCTCTGCTGCTTCCGCTTCCAACATCATAGTAGTGGGTGTTTGAATTGCTTGGCGTATAGTTTTCCACTACAAAAATGCTAATGCATCCGACTACAATAACAGACAAAATTACCAATGCTATCAGAATGGCTATAATCTTTTTGTTCTGATCCCATCCTTTGAAGTCATCAAGCAGTTTTGGATTTGCATGTCCGTTGGCTATCTGGACATCCTTGTAGACCTCATAGAACGCATAGGCCCAGACCAGAAGTGAAAAAACAAGGAATATACTTAAATATCCTCCCAAAAATGCAAAAAACAACCTGGCAGCCAGCAGTATCAGTCCCTTTTTAATATTTCCAGCATAGATTGAGCCGAGTCCTGTCAGAATGAATGTCAGCACCAGGGCAATGTAAATGTTCTTTTTCTTATTTGCCCCGACCCTGTTTCCGCAATTGGAGCAGAATGTCGCATTATCTGCAAGTTCGGTTCCGCAATTATCACAAAACATATTATACTATTTATTAATAACTTATATTTAACTTATCTTCTAGAATAGACATCTCATTTGATATTGGCAGTACGATATCTCGAAGGCTGTTTTTCCTAGATGTCGAAACTGACTGCGCTGTCTTACAAGTCACGAATCACCCGTGATGTTCCATCTCAATCAGTTTCATGTTATCCTCATCTGGAAGGTAAACCTTATCATCACTACTAACTGTCATTTGAAATACCGGTGCATGAAATTTGTTAAATATTTAAAGCATCTAAATATTATTGTAAAGACATCGGAAAAATAATATTAATCAATATGGAGGATTAAATTTGCAGCTTCAAAAACCTGACCATGATGAAAAAGAAATTAAAGACCTAATAAATAAAAATATAGCAAGTGCTTTTAAAACACAACAGCCATTTGCTGAATTATTGCTATTAAATGGATGTCCAAAAATAAAATTAGGTTTGATTGGAAGCAAAATCAGAAAAGAATTATTATACGAAGCTGAAAATGATGATTTGACTGCTGATACTGTGATGCCAAGGGCTTATGAGTTAATCGCCAAATTTCTAAAAATCTCTGAAGTAAAGACATTTGACGATATTGGAATTGAAAATTCAAATCATGAAATAATTTCCAAAAAAGAATTGCTCAAAGAGAAAGACATTGAAGAAAAATTCGGGGTTGATTTAACTAATAAACAATGGTTCCAATGCACTATTGAGGAAATAAAATACAGCACATTCTCCAATCAGCCGCAAAGAAATATCGATAATGCATACGTAATAATTAATGAGGATAATTTTGAAATCATTAAGGAAAGCGTTTGGCTAAAATCAAACATGGGAACACGCAGGCTTTATTTCTATAACCTCACCAGCTTGGATTTTGATGCAAGAGGAAGACTGCATGCATCAAGCAGTGTCATAATCAATACGAAAGGAGCTGAACATGTACAGTTAAAATTCGTTACCAAAGATGATTTTGATTTGATGAATAATGCTTTTGAATCATATCTTGAAAAGACACACAAGCCACGGCAAAGCATTCCAATTGCATCCAGTGCAGATGAATTGCTTAAATACGCCGAATTATATGAAAAGGGATTACTGACCAAGGAAGAATTTGACATGAAAAAATCAGAGCTATTGGGAAATTCCAAAAAAGATTCTGCAGAACAAAACAGCGTTGATACTGAATACATACCTAATTTTTGTCCGAATTGCGGAACACCTGTTGAAACTGTCTCAAATTTCTGCCGCAATTGTGGAAACAGATTAAGATAATGCTATCCAATGCAAAAAGTTTCATTAATAATTTTTAACCCTATCGGCAAATACCTCATGGAATTCAGATGCTCGGCTAAGATGCCATTTAATGTTTTCATCCCACTTAGAGTAGTCATTAATGTCGGATTTTTCCATTATTTCAATATGTGATACTTTATTATCGTCTAACCTTTTCCAATCTAATTCATAACATAATTCAGATTCAATTTCGTCTTTTGAATCGTAGAGGTAATCAAAAAATTCTTTACTATCAGGAATAGTTAATTTAACTTTCATTTCAGAGGGTTGTGTTTTGAAAATAAGTTTTATATATGCTAAAGGTCTACCAATAGTTAAATCATGCCAAGGTTTTCCCAGAGGTTTCCTAGATTTAAACATTGGATAATTTTTATCAATTTCCTCATTTAATTTGGTCCAATATTCATATTGAATCATATTATTATCAGCAGCACTGCTAGTACTGCTTCTTTTAACTGTTTTACTCCAATTGTTTGGGCTGGAAACAATTTGGAATTTAGGAGCTATTGGGGAGTCGCCAATTTCCCATAATTCAATTTTACATAAGAAAATATTAATTTCTTCATCTGTGTGTTCATTTAACCAGTCAATAGCTTGTCTGTGTTCTTCGCGTGCTTCTTTAACAATCCAAATAATAGTTTTAGCATCATGTCCTGAAGCATAAGTTATAATTTTACCTAAGTGGTCATGATCTGTTGATTCAAGTTGATTTTCAATTATAATTTTATAATTTGTATTTGATTCAACTGCCAGAATGTCAGTGCTGAATGAACCTGTTTTTGCTTCGGTAGAAATCAATTCAATATCAATGCCTATTTCTTCACCTAATGTGTTCAGGTTTTCCTCTTCAGCCAGCCAGTTGGTGAAATCATTGGCTTCATGTTTCCAGACAGAACGCAAATCCTTAACCTTTTCCAGTTTACCCAATTTCATAATATCCACACACGAGTATATCTCCCATATTATATTATTGATTTTAATGTTAATTAAATTGAATGTATAATTTAAATTTTAATTTTGTGAATGGCATTTTTACATTAACGATAATATCTTCACAAATCAAATCTGATTTTAACCTGCCATATATATGCAAGACTTTAAAAAAGTAGTTTATGGTAGATATTAATGTCCCAGTTATGAATCATCAGCAGTGTTTTGCAATAGACACTCCAATTATTTCAGATTTATCAAACTGTAAAAACAGTGACATACCATCTTCCAGCATTTGACTGAGATAATGGAACTGCCCAGTTAATTCGTATAATCCTTGTTTGCTACATAACATATTTTTTCATCTTCTGCATACACTGCAATCGCATCATTATCAAATTCATTATTAGCTTCCTTGACAAGTTTTAAGGAGATTCATGGAGAAAGTATTACATAATTTTTATAAAAATTCCTTCCTGTTTGACCTCTTATAACATTGTTCGGACCCGACATATTTTCATATCTTCCAGAATATTTTATAATCAATTCCAACCCGAATTATTCTCCTGCTTTCGGCAGACCTTTCATACCAGGAGACATTTTGACATTTCTTTGATAAGAGCGATATTTCTCCAATATATCCCTATTTTCTCCAGGATAATATACGTCATGGCATTGCCAGCTGTCCTCATCGATGAAGCATATTGAGTTCAGATCCATTCTTGAGACTGCATGTGCAAATATCACAGGTTTTTCATCTTCAATGACCAGAAAATATTTCATGTGCCCGAATGGTATGTATAAGGTTTCTGATTGTGTAAGCAGCTCTTCAGTTATTCTGATTTCATTTTTATCATAATTTTCATAAGTTTTTATGAATTCCCAAAATTTCTCTTCCAGTTCAGTTAAATCGTATGTCATGCCGCCTCCCAATCATCTTCTGAATCTGTTCAAGATACTGTTTCCGACAATGCGTGCTCCTACAATCACATCAACTGCAATGTCTTCAACCTTTTCCTTTCTTTTCTGCCTTTCAAGATTTCTTTGTTCTAGAATCTGTGCAACTTCCCGGTCGGCTTCATCCAGACGGTCATCCCAGTACCAGCCGAGCATATCACGGATTTCACCATTAATCTTCCTGCTACCCTTATTTGATGTAAGAAGCGGATGGGTCTTTTTGTAGATTGTCATGATCTTGTCAACATCATCCGAAGTCAGTTTTTTCTCCGGCATTTGGCGCTTCATGGTGTTTGTTGCATAATTGCTTTGGAAGAACTCGTTATAGGAACTGATGGCCTTTTGATATTGTTTGATTGCGTGGCGGGGTTTGTTTTTCAAGATAAATTCATTTGCTTTTTCAATGTGCTTGAAATAATCTTCCATCAAATATTTTGCATAGTCAATACCCCTCTTCCGGGCATTCTCTTCACTTCTTGCCCTGCGGATTTCCTCATTGCTTTTGATTCTCTCGCCATTGCCCGAATCTTTTAGAAGCTTTTCCAGATTCTCAGTTTGGTCAGTACTTAAGATGTGAAGCTTAAAGAATTCGTCATAATGCTTTTTTGAAATCCATTCGATATCATCTTTTGAGAGCAGATGCTTCCTGTCAGGCATTCCGTCAACTGTGATGCCCAGTTTTTCGGATTCTTCAAAATATTCCTCGGCACATTTCAGTGCTTCACCATAATATTTGATCCGGTATTCATCGTTTGTCTGCCGTCTCGCCTCTTTCAGTTTGCGTTCATAGTCATCCTTTTTATAGCTTAACCTTCTCCTGTTCCTTTGTTCACGGCTAGGTTGTGGTCTGTAGCTTCCATAACTGCTATGACCACCATTACTTTCTGAGCTATGGTCATCATCTTCATCATCACTTCCATGACCCCAGTTCATGGCATCCATTGTGCCGCCATTGGAATCATCAACCGGATCACCAATTTTCCATTCCCAAGTCATGAAAATCACTTTCTATAGTTTAATTATGTGACTTATTTGTTAATAACTTTTTTTAATTATATGAAAATTGGAAAAGTTAAATAACACCAAATCTAAAATTTTAATTAGATATTCAATCTGGTGAGAAATATGGGTCTTATGGCTTTTGATAACACATGGTACTGTGATAAATGCGGTGAACACATCAAGAATGAAGATGATTTTATTTACTGTCCGAAATGTGGAAATGTCTTAAAAAATGACTGGTATCAGATGGCCTTGCAGTCAATTGAAAAGTGTTTAGGCAATTTTTCAAAAAGCATATGTGAAGACTGTGGTGAGGAATTTGATGAAGACTATAACTTCTGTCCGTTATGCTCAAATGAACTTAAAAAAGAAGGCATCATGAAAAGAGTGGAAAAGGACAATTCAATTATTGCCCAATGGAATAGTGAAGAAGTCTGCGTATTTGATAAAGAGATATTTTTATCATCACCCCATTTTTCAGGAACAACAGTAACAGACTGTTTTGAATGGAAAGATTATCTGGACAGTAAACTTGAATCAGACTTTATGAAAATTGATTCTAAACCCCCACAAAGACTTTCTTTTAAAGAAACTTACTCAATATTTATATTAAAAGGAAGTGGAGAAATAGTAAGGGGAATAATAAAATTTCTTCCGGAATATAATAAAGAAAATTTCAATTATGAACCCTATAAAGCAGAAATGATTGATGTTTTAAAAATAAGAGAAGATTTATATGTTATAGTAGCAGTAGACAATGTAGTTTATTAAATTAAATAATTTATTCTTAACAATCATTCTAACACTCCAGATATATAAATGAATCTCGATAAAATGACTAAAATAGATGTTAAATCATTACAAATCCAATATTGGAAAAAGTTAATTGGATACAAACAATCAAAGAATTTACAAAATTAAACTCCGCAAAAGTCAGACAAAGTCTTACAGGATTCTAAAAACTAATTACCATCACCATATATATTTAAAAAGTTCAAATTGATTTATAATCAATTTAATAGCATGAAAAAATAAAAATAGTCGTAGGTGATGTTACTCCTACAAATGTATATGAAAATATAAAAAAGTAAAGTAACTGCTGAAGCAATTACTTTTTATTTTTTCTTAACATCCAATCTTACAACATACCTAACAATAACAGAGGCATTTCATTAACTGAAAAAAATAAACTCATTGAAATAAAAAAATTTAAGAGACTTATTATCCTCCTAGAACACCATCTTACCAGATATATAAATCCAATCATGAGGATTATCATTTGGCATTGCAATATATTGATATCTTACAAGATTAGTTAATTCACCATTTAACCTGCCGCAATAACCATAAAAGAATACATAAATTGGAAGTTGATTATTATAGTACTGGTTTGTTTTTACTTTAAAGTAAAGGTCTATCGGATAGCCAGCATGCCTATGATTTTTGATATATTTAATTTTTTTATATTGCGCTGCTGTAAGAGCAAATACATATTTGCCTTTTTTAACAACTACATTATTGACAACAACTTTGGAAGTGCTCAGTTCGGATTTATAATATTTGGAAACAAATTTGGCAGTATAATAATAAGTTTTTGCTTTAGACAATAGGATTTTCTTTTTAGCTATCCCATTTTTAACATTTACATTAAATGTTTTGCCATTGATTTTAAACTTTACATAACCCTCATCCATAGATTTTCCATTGCTTTTTTTAACAATGGCCTTCAGAATAACTGGTTTTACCACATTAGTTTTAGCATTTTTTGTTGTGACTTTAGCAACAGATTGTTTTACAACTATTTTCGAAGAACTGGTTTTACCAGCTAATAGGGAGTGAGGATAAACATTATAAGTATAGGTCTTAGCGTCTACAAGTTTAATCTTCTTTTTTGCTATTCCATTGATAACATTGGCACAATATATCTTCCCATTAATCTTAAATTTAACAGAACCAAAATTGACACGTTTTCCATTCTTATCTTTTACAACAGCTTTTAAAATTGAGGAAACAGTTGTTCCCTTACAATTCATTGCATTTATTTTAACATCATATTTTGCAATTTTTAAAGCATTGTCCATATAAAAGTCCGTATCCCCTATGAAGACATGAATTTTATAATTACCTGGATGTATATCCCCTAATTTAAATTTAAAAATACCTTTTGAATTAGTGGTTCCCCAAAATGGAGCAAAATCTGCATTTCCTCCTAACTCCAAATCAATGTTTTCATTTTTAAAGGGTTCATTGCCATTTGTAATTTTTATTTCAACAGAATCTCCATAATGATAATTTTTTTTATAATTGTTTACAGAAGCTTTAATTTTGCTCCAATCTTCTTCAATTTCATACTCTTCGCCATCTTCATCATCTAACTCGTCACTTAAGTCAGACAGTTTACCATCTACCTTAACTTCAGTTATATCATCTACATTATCAGTTGCATTTTCTGCGGCACTTACTGCCGAAACTGCCAATAATGAAACAATAATTATTGATAGTGCAATTACTTTCTTATTAAGCAAAGCTTTTTCCTCCAAACTTATTATATGTTAATTTCATTGATTTTAAATGAAAACGCATTTAATTGTTCACATGATATGTTTGGCCTCCAACATCCACAGTTCCATGGATGTTACCGTTACTGTCCATATATGAATCGACTTTATAGTCCCCATAATCTGTATGTCCGGTCTGGTGTGATTCCACGCTTCCATCATCATATACAGTACCATGCGTATCTGCTGAGCCGTATTCTCCCTCATAATGTGATTGCACATCCCTGCCGTTTGAAGATGAGGAATACCTCTCTGAACTGCCTGAGCTGCTGGAACTACCAGAACTGCCAGAACTGCCAGAACCTGAAGAAGAGCCCAAATCAGATGAAGAAGAATGTGACGGAGAATTGTCGTGATTAACGTTGCTTGAAGTGTAGTGATGTGGTGAAAGTGCACCCATTACACTGCCGGATAGTGCCAATACAATTACCAACACCAAAATAATGACTCCTATTTTCTTGTTGGTTGAAAGGCCATTGAAATCATCCCTAATATTGGGATTTTCATTGCCGTTTGCGTTTTCAACTTCAATATATGTCAAATACAATCCAGCTGCCCAAATTAGCATTCCAAATATGCCAAATACTGGAACACCAAATCCGATCACATTACATATCAAACCGACAATAAATAATGCAACCCCTTTTTTAACATTTCCGGCATAAGCAATACCCAATCCGGGCAATATAAAGGATATTATTAATGCAGTAATCATGTTTTTTTCATTTTTAACCTGTATTGCATTTAATCTCTTTCCGCATTCCCTGCAAAAAGTCGCATCATCAGGGTTTTCAGCCCCACAATATTCACAAAACATATTATATAATCTGTCATATAAACTATATATAAATGGTGATTATATGAAATGTCCAAAATGCGGAAAAGTATACAATGATAATGTCAGCAAATTTTGCACAGATTGCGGTGCCAAACTCATAAAAGAAAAAAATGAAATAACTCCAACAATGATACCGACCATAGATCCAGAAAAGGGTTCTCTCGATAACCAATTGGTCAACCAGAAAATATCCGAGTATTCCCATGAGGCAAAACTGGCAGACAAGGTCTACAAATCATATGTTACAAATGGCATTTCAAGGCTTGATAAAGTAAATGGGAGATTTTTAGCATCACAGACAATCAAATTGGATGTCTTGATTGAGCAAAACAAGCAGCTGATCCAGCAAAATGACAAAATAATAAAATTGCTTGAAAAGATTAGTGAGAAATGATTACAATCCCAGAATCAACTTAAAAAAAATAGAATAAAAATTGAGGAATAACCCCAATTTTATTTTAAAAAATTTAAACAAATATTGCATTCTTCACCATTTTGAAAACTTCTTAAAAATAGTTATTTTATTATAAAGTTTAGAGTTATTCAATTTTGTGAAAGAACCACTACATTTACATTTATTAAAATATTTGGCATTTTTTCCAATAACTTTAACATAATCATAGTAACGGTTATAAAATCCAAAGTAATGAATTACTTGAACAATATGTTTATAAGCTACACCAGATTGGCCCTGACCATATGAAAACAACATGAAAACACGAGATTTTTTATAATAAGTCTTTTTACCAGCTTTAAGTTTTACTTTAACAAATTTATTAGTATTAACTGTTACATATGTCCTTAATCCTGTGGAAGTAATGTCATAACCTTTGTATTTTTCTCCAACATAGTAATAATTGTAATCATCTTCAAAGAAGTAATCTTCAACTGGTGAAATCCTATAAAGTTTTTTATATTGTGCATTGCTTAGAACTACCTTATATCCCCCTATATTGAATGTTCTTTGTTTTTTAGTTGGTTGTTTGTATGCGGATGAAACGCTAACACTGCTGCTTAAAACATTGTCAGATGATGAAACACCCAATATTGTACCATTTTCACATATGCTTAATACTTCACTCTTATCTGTTTCATTTGAGTTTGAAGAATTGCTTTCAACAGATATACTTACAGATTCATTTTCGTTAGAAAGTGAAACCGTGTCATTTTCCTGTCCATTAATTGAAATTAAATCATTATTTTGTTCTTTAACTACATCCGTACCATTATCAATAGCACTTACACAGGACATACTTAAAATAACAAGCAGAATGCTTAAAATCAAAACATATCTTTTTTTCAATAGCACCACCTTGATTGTATTAATATTATGTTTATTGTATGATAATATTAAATATTACTGTCTGAAAAAAATAATATTTTCAGCAAATTCCAAGGTTCCTATATTTATTGACAACATGTACTATTTTAATAACTATATTATTAAAGAGGAAGTAAAATGGAAAAGAGAGATAAACGACAATAACAATCATCACCCGTCACCATTTCCCATTTCCATAATCATAAGCTATTTCATCGGATGCCAGATTTCAAATTGTCGGATTTGCATCATATATTTATACTTTTAAATAAAGATTTAATATTAATGTAATAAGATGTGTTTAATTAAAAAGAATCTTATTATACCTAGGAGGAAAACTTATGGGAATTAGTTTAAATATTGATACGAATAATGAAAATGAGTTTAATCAACAATTGCAAATGTATTTAGCTCAAGGCTACAGCATGCAAAGTAATTTTAATGGAACTGCAATTTTAAAGAAGAAATCTTTTAGTATGGGATTATTAATTGTTTTAATTATTTTCTTTTTCCCTGCAGCAATTATCTATTATCTCGTTTCATCCGATGATGTTGTAACAATCAGGAATAATAATGTACAGGCACCTAGCAGCAATACCAATGCGAGCTCAACTGCAAAACCATTTGATTTATACTGCGAAGAATGCGGTCAAGGATTATACAACGACTCCAAATTTTGCCCTAATTGTGGAAAAGACTTAACAGAACAACCGGTTAAAGAAGAAGCTCCAGCTGAAGAGGCACCTGCTGAAAACCTTATTGAAGAAAGTAAGGAAGAGTTAAAGTGTAAAAGTTGCGGTACCGAATTAAATGAAAATAACAGATTTTGCCCAAATTGTGGTGAAAGCGTAAACACAACAGAAGAGTGAGGAAAAATGCCATATTGCAGCAATTGCGGTAAAGAATTAAAAGAAGGAACCAAGTTTTGTTCCGGATGCGGAGCCCCGCAAACTGATGAAACTCCATCATCAGCCACCCAACAAAACAATACTTCAGGAACTGTATGCCCAAAATGCGGGTCAATAATACCAGTCGGAAATGTGGCATGTACAAATTGCGGCAGTTTATTGAATCCAGACAAGCATACTACGGCCATTGTTTTAGGATATATATGTTCAGTATTCCTCCCATTATTTGGAATAATAATTGGAATATATCTCCTAACTAGGCCTAATAAGGACGTTCACAAACACGGGATAATTATGATAGTTCTAGCTATAGTAATGACCATTATTTGGTGGTTATTCTTTTCATATATGGCCTATAGAAGTAGAATGAGCTATTACAATAACTATTACAGATCACCAAGCTATGGACGCAGCAGCTATTATGGATATTGAATTAGGTGAAACCATACCAATATTTTGTGATAAATGCGGAGCGAAAATAAGAAACGAAAATGCTAAATTCTGTGATAAGTGCGGAAATGAAATTACCACAACAGGCAATAATATCCATTCAACCAGCACTTCATATTCCTGTCCTTATTGTGGTCAAAAAATTCCATATTCGACCAAATGTCCCAAATGCGGAAAATCATTGCAAAATGATGATGCGGTAAAGGCAGGATTAGGTGTAGTTGGTATTGTCATATTATTATTTTTAATAAGTGGAATTTGTGGATTTTTATTACTTCTATTTGCTTAATGGAGGCATAATAATGGTAAAGTTTTGTGATAAATGTGGAGAACAACTAAAAAACGAAAATGCAAATTTCTGCGATAAATGTGGAGCGGAAGTTAAAATAAACAATAATCAAAACAACACTGGAATAACCAATACCGGACCGATGACAGTATGTCCTCATTGTGGCCAAACCACATCCAGTGAACTAACTCATTGTGAAAAATGCGGATTATCTCAAAATGAATATACTGCCGGAGTTATTGTAGGTTATATTGTTACATTCATACTGGGCTTTTTTTTAATTCGAGTACTCCCTATAATAACCTATAATATTTTTGCATCCATATTTTTGATTATAACTTTAATTCCGGCTATTTACCTGTTAACAAGGAAAAGCGGAAAGGCAAAAACTCAAGGAGTATTCCTTATTGGATTAATTATACTATGGTGCATACTATCCTATATATTCAGATACTCAGTTGAGATTACCTATTTAATAGTAATTCTATTAATGGCCGCAGGAATATATTTATGGTTTAAAGATTACTCTTTATTCCATTAAATATTCCCTTTTTCAATTTTTCAACTATTTCATCATCAGATTAGTTAATCTGTACAACATCCTTTCCTTACGGATTCATCAAGACATTCAGCGACTTTCGCATCTTTGAGCTCATGCAAGACCTTTGAAATGTGGTTTGGTCTGATTCCAGTGTCTTTGGCTATCTGTGTTGGCATTTTCACTTCATCTTTCAATGCATTGACAGTTTTTACGCGATAAGAAGAAATATTTACATAAGCGTAGGTTTTTAATGTTTCATCATCCATAGTAACAACTCTCCCTTAGTTATATAATTTATAGATAATCAAATTTAAATGTTGTTACTTACAACAATTATCTGATTCGAAAAGCCCTGAAAGCTCCCTTAAAAATCAGATAATGCAGATTAATAGACTCAATCTAAAAAAAGAAAGTTGTAGGCGGATTTGCACCTACCAAAAATCATTTAATGAATTAATATCCTACTTTCATAGATATCGTTAGCGCCGTCAAACATCCTTAATGGTTAATTTCAGTGTTGTGTTGCCAGTGCAGTTTTCATTTCAACTATTTTCCGTTCATTTAAATCCGAGACTGTGAATTTCACCAGTCCGCACATCCACAGTCCTCATGTAGCCGTCTGCATATTCCTGTTTAACATGATATTCATCAATGAAATATCTTTTAGTTTCAGGATAGGGATCATTGGATGGGGGCAAATTATTAATGTCATACCAGGATCCGGATGAAGACTTGGAATTGGATGAAACCAATTGGGCCTGTGCAGTTTTTTCCTTGATTTCCAATTTCTGTGTCGTGTTGTTTCCAGTGTAGTTTTCATTTCCACTATAACTAACAGCAACATCATATTTACCTTTATCCAGCTTCAAATCCATTTTGGCATTACCCTTGTCATTGGTCTTAACAGTTTTATTTGCAACAACCTTACCTTTGCTGTCCTTGACTGTGATGTTGACATTCTGCTTGGATAGTGGAGTCTTATTCAAGTCAGTCAGCTTAACTGAGAGTTTATCTCCTTCGTATAAAGTCTTATTGCTGGTAATTTTAATTTTAGTTGGTTCCTTGGCATGAATTGGATTCAGTACAGCAAATCCGATAGCTGCTGCAAGAATAACAATTATCACAACCAGTATTATGATTATATTTTTGCTTTCCATCATATCACCTCATGTATGGTATGTTCCGGTATTCGGATCACGGGAAGTATAGCCCCCAACAGTCACATACTCTCCAGGCCTGTCGCCATCCACTCTCATTTCAATATAGTGCATGTCATTTGCAATTGCATACTCTCGGGTTATGCCCTGAGAATCAACTTCAGGCCCATATTCAGGATATATTCCACCATCAGGAGCATTTTTGCTTGCATGAGTTGTGGTTGAGGTTTGCTTTCCACCAACCAATTCGGCAGTTGCCTTTTTAACTGTGACATTATCAGAAACGGCAGCTGATGCGTATTTATTATTCCCTTCGAATTTGCATTCGACGGAATACTTGCCTTCCTCTTTCATTTTATATTTGGCCTGACCTTTGGAATTGGTTTTTATTCCCTTTTCGGTTGTTGATCCGCTTTTGTCTTTAATTTTAATTTTAATTGTTTCATTTGAAATTGGATTTCCATTGATATCGGTTAATTTGACGGCCAATGAATCACCGGCCTTAACGCTCTTATCCACAATTTTCAGATTTGACTTTTCCTTTGTCATTTGCTGAGAAAACATCACGCCTATGGCCGCCGCAAGAATAACGATTATCACAATCAATATTATAATAATGTTTTTGTTTTCCATATTATGCATCCCATGTATAATCTATTTAGAAATAATCCCATTAGTTACAGTTGAGAATAGAAATCACCATCTCTCATGAACGGTTCCTTCGGATCCTGTCCGCTGATTGCACGGCTCTTGTCCTCTATGAAATTACCGCTTGGAGTCCAGAACCCATATCTTCCATCCTTATATCCATATTTAAGGTTTCCTTCAGTTCTTTCAATATAAGTGTCAGTTGAGTGGGTTGGCTGTGATTGTGCAACTTTCTCCTTTTCCTTGACAGTCAGTTTTTGTGTGGTGTTGTTTCCAGTGTAATTTTCATTTCCACCATAAATTACAGTAACATCATATTTTCCTTTCTTCAAGTTCAAATCCAGTTTTGCATTACCCTTGTCATTGGTCTTAACAGTTTTATTTGCCACAACCTTGCCTTTGCTATCCTTGACAGTGATATTGACATTCTGCTTGGACAATGGAGTCTTATTCAAGTCAGTCAGCTTAACTGACAAGTCCCCACCTTCATATAAAGTCTTGTTGCTTGTGACTTTGATTTTAGTTGGTTGCTTGGCATGCATCGGATTCAATACAGTAAATCCGATTGCCGCTGCAAGAATAACAATAATCACAATTAAAATTACAATGATATTTTTGCTTTCCATATTGAGTTCCCCCCTATAAACTAATACTATTTATACACAACTTGCATAATAACATTTTCGACCACCAAAACAAACCCCACAATAATGAAAAGAACATGCGAATATTTTGACAGATGAATATAGAAACAGTAAAATAAATAGTCAATTGTTGAATTAAACAGAATTGATTATAAAAAATAGTGCAAACATACAAGTGAATGTACTAGAAAAAAAATAAAAAAAGTAAAGTAACTGCAAAAGCAAGTTACTTTTTAATTTTTGCAGTTTTCTTAACAGTGTCCTTGAGGTATGTTGCCTGATAGGTTATCATTTTGCCGATCTTGGGCTTTTATTCCACCATTGCCTGGTATTTTTCAACCAATTCCGGAGACTTTGTATATACATACATCGGTATTCCATCATCTGCTGCTTTTTGCCTTGCAGCATATATTTTTCTTGTCTCTTCAGGCATATGACTGCCAGAAGTTTGGTCTGATGAATCTCCGGAGTTTACCTGTTCAACAGTAGCCTTAGCAACTTCCTTTTCTTTAACTGTTAATTTCTGTGTGGTATTGTTTCCAGTGTAGTTTTCATTTCCATCATAAATTACAGTAACATCGTATTTTCCTTTCTTCAGGTTCAAATCCAGTTTTGCATTACCCTTGTCATTGGTTTTAACAGTTTTATTTGCCACAACCTTGCCTTTGCTGTCCTTAACAGTGATGTTGACATTCTGCTTGAACAGTGGAGTCTTATTCAAGTCAGTCAGCTTAACTGACAAGTCGTCACCTTCGTATAAAGTCTTGTTGCTTGTGACTTTGATTTTAGTTGGTTGCTTGGCATGCATCGGTTTTAATACCATAAATCCGATTGCAGCTGCAAGAATAACAATTATCACAAGCAATATTATGATTATGTTTTTGCTTTCCATTTAAGTTCCTCCATATAAACTAATACTATTTATACACAACTTGTATAATAACATTTTCTGAAATGAAAACAATACCTCAATAATCAAAAGAACATATAAATATTTTGATAGTTGTTTCCAAAACAGCCCAATAAACAATTAATATTTAAAGCAGAAGAAATGAATTATAAAAAAAAGTGAAATGATACAAGTGAATGTATATGAAAAAATAGAATTGTGGTGGATGAAGTTTCACCTAGAAAAATCCACCATGCCTTTCACCTGTTCTTAAGTCTACAATACTTCGATAATGATCAGAATACTCCTGCGCCACATGATTTTCATCAATTTGATATCTCCTGGTTTCAGGATTCGGGTCATTGCTTGGCGGCAAATTATTAATATCATACCGATTTCCTGATGAAGATTGAGAACTGGTAGGTTGTGCTTGAGCAACCTTTTCTTTAATAGTCAATTTCTGTGTCGTGTTGTTTCCAGTGTAGTTTTCATTTCCACCATAAGTAACACTGACATCGTATTTTCCTTTCTTCAGGTTCAAATCCATTTTTGCATTACCCTTGTCATTGGTTTTAACAGTTTTATTAGCCACAACCTTGCCTTTGCTGTCTTTTACTGTAATGTTGACATTCTGCTTGGACAGTGGAGTCTTATTCAAGTCAGTCAGCTTAACTGACAAGTCGTCACCTTCTGATAAAGTCTTATTGCTTGTGACTTTGATTTTTGTTGGTTCTTTTGCATGCATCGGATTCAATACAGTAAATCCGATTGCAGCTGCAAGAATAACAATAATCACAAGCAATATTATAATTATATTTTTGCTTTCCATTTAATTTCCCCCATATAAACTAATACTATTTATACACAACTTGCATAATAACATTTTCTGAAATGAAAATACTCAAAAGGACATAATGGCTCGATGGAAAATCAAAAAAAAATTTATTTATAATTATTTTTATTAATGCAAATTGCATCTTGATTAATTTTAGATGGGTGTTTGAAATTTGTTTAGTAGGTTAAGTGGTATTCAAAGTTTGTGATAATAGGTTGATTACAAATCTTTGTTTTTTATTACTTTTAACAGAAACTATTTAAATTTCTTTAATTACCTCTACTTTTCCTCCTATATTATTAAACCAACTTATTACTTCCTTTTTTTCAATATCCATGCCGTTAGCACCTTTCCACGCATATCCTGATTTTCCTCCATAGTGATGGATGTATTTTTCATGATTTCTAACTGCCCGAATTTTTAATCCTTCAGACAAAATTTGGCTTTGAATTTTTGTTATAGACCACCACCATTCGAAATATTCGTCAAGTTGATATTTGTCATATAAGTATTTATCAATCAAAAAGCAATATCCATCTGCTCTAACAGGATCTGAAAGAACTGCTCCAAATGATGAGATTCCCCCTTTTTCTGGATGAATTTCCATTAATTTATTAAAACAGTTGGGGTCATTAATTTTTATATCTGAATTAAGAAGCAAATAATGGGTTGTGTCAGGGCTTGCATATTTGCTAGCTAAATTATTTCCTTTAGCAAATAAATCATTTTTAGAATTAAAAATTAATTTGTCGATTAGTCCTTTTTCGTTTAAATTATTTAAAAGATTTTTTGTTTGAAATTGGGAGTTATTGTCAAGTACGATTAACTCTAAATTATTTGTTTTTTCTTTTGCTTTGTTAACTCCCTTCACTGATTCAAGAACACATCTGGGAGCATTAAAAGTTAACATTAATATGGATATTTTCATTTTTACAACCTATTATTGAACTGATGTTAAATATTTTTTACTTTTTAGTATATAAATTTTGTTTAGATTTTTTTGTTGAATTTTGAGTGAATTTCAGACAAATCAATGAAATCATAATCCCCAAAATTATGATTATGTTTTTGCTTTCCATTTAATTTCCCCCATATAAACTAATACTATTTATACACAACTTGCATAATAACATTTTCTACACTGAAAAGGACATAACGGCAGGATGGAAAATCAAAAAAAAAGTTCCATAAATTGAAAATGTCTCCTTTCTATCATTTATATATTTAAACATCCAAAAATATTATCATTATAAAATATTTTTAATATTTAGGAAAATTTAGGAGAAATGAAAATGTTTAATAAGAAAATATTTTTAATACTACTATTGTTCATAGTCAGTATTTGCACATTATCAGCGGCAAGTGCATCTGAAAATGTTACCGATGCAGCAGCCATTGATGATGCAGCAACGATTTTAAATGAAAATTCAAGTTTAGAAATTGACGATAATTCAAAAAATCAGGAAGTATTGGCTAACCCTGAAAGTGATGATTCAACATTGTCTGAAGCAAAATCCGATGATGTTTTATCTGGAGCAGGTATCCTGCCAATCCAATACTCCATAAATCTTAATGATGAATATCAAATTGATGGGAAAAACGGAGGAACAATAATCTATGGTCTAACCCCTTATCAAATGAGTGGCATAAACGCTTATAATTTCTATTTTAAATTAGATGCTGTTGTTGACTATAAGGGCAAAACCCAAATGGTCTATCAATCCGGCATATTTGCCAGTGACATCGATAGGACTATAGGCAATCGCCAGTTCACATTTCCGGCCAAAACAATTGCTCCTGGAAAATACATTTTATCTGCAGTGAACAGCTACATGCAAAATACCGTCATGGACGCCGCAATTTTAAACGTTAAAGGAAATGCAATAATAACCGCCAGCTATTACACCTCAAATTATAAATCCGGTACTGCAACAACAGTTAAAATAACTGATAAAGACACAGGATTGCCACTTAAATATGTTGAGGGTAAAATTGAACTTTCAAATGGCAAAACCCAACATTTCTTTACTGATTCCAAAGGACAGTTCAGTTGGGTGCCTTCTTTAAGTGCAGGAACATACAGAGTCACATATTCACTGTCTCAAAGCTTTAACCATGTAAGCGCAGCTTCCATTACAAGAAATGTTGTTATCAATAAGGCTCCCGTAAGCGTTAAAGCGACTAAAGCAAGTGCATATATAGGATCTAAAGTAAGACTTAAGGCAACTGTAAAAAGCCTTGGAAAAAATGTTAATGAGGGCAAAGTTACATTTAAAATAAATGGAAAAACATATACTGCCAACGTTAAAAATGGAGTTGCCACAAAATTGGTTAAGTTGCCAAAAGCCAAAAAATATACATATACTGCAAAATTTAGTGCAGGCAACTTCAAAAATGTAAAAGCCGCCTCTGCAATTGTCACAATCAAACCAAAAATCACAACCAAACTGATTGTTAAAAGCCAAAAGGCATACAGAGGATCTCCAAAGGCATTTTATGTAACAGTTAAAACTGCAAGCGGTAAAATCGTTAAAAGCGGTAAAGTCAAAATCATAGATACAGTTAATGTCAACAAAAAAGGACAAGCTAAATTCTATGCTACAGCTAACTGGAATTACATCAAACAGGTTGGAAACACAGTCTACTTTAAAAAGAGCGTAACCAAAACATTGACTGTGAAATATACTCCTACATCTGTCGCATACAAGCCATCAAAAACAAAAATGAAAATTACCATACTGTACAAATGTACCTACTGCGGCAGCAAAACAAGCCATTCCCATAACGGAATGAGATACATTGTAAGATAACAAATTTGCATTATTAAGAGGACAATTCCTCTTAATATTTTTCTATTTTTATAAATTTTTCACAACTCACCATCATTTTTAGTTTTGTTCCAAATCAGAAATTTCATGAAAAAACAATTATAAATATCACTTAAATTAAAAGAAGTAAAATGAAAAACAATCCAATCAGCTAAGCAAAAAAAAAATAATTTAAGGGAAATTAATCCCTTAACAAAAAAACAGTATTATCAGCCATCAAGGAAATAATAATATGGATGGGACTGTGAACGTACATTCAATGTTCCCCAATTATTTTCCTTCAGATATGAAATTTTAACATGAATAAGCAGACCTTCCAACTCCCTTGATGAAATTTTAAAAGGCAGCCTCTTATAGGTGAACTTGACAACGCCTTTGCTATCTGTTTTCTTGGTTGCTGAAAAGGCCTTAAATAATTTACCATTTTTATTCCACCTGTAGAAAGTTATCTTGACCTTTTTGCCTTTGAGATATTTGCCGTCCACCTTTTTCAGGGTCGCCTGAAAGACAAAGTTCTTGGCCTTTACCAATTGGGACAGTCCATTATATCTCTTATACTTCTGGACATTTTTAGTTGTGATAATTGGCTTTACAATGTAGTTCTTGGTGACTGATGTTAACCCATATTTAGTCTTGACCTTATATTCTCCCGGCGCTAAATTGAAATTAACTTTGGCATATCCTTTGGAATCTGTCCTGGAGGTTTTTGTGCTTAATTTTTTTTCCTTTATAAATGTAGAATGTGACTGTTTTACCTGCAACAGATCTGTTATTATTGTCTATAATGCGTACCTGATATTTCTTTTTAGACAAATAATCCACTTTAGAGTTAGCCACTTTAATGGATGGTTTTTTAAGAATGTTAACTTTAAAATAAGCTTCATAGCTATGGTCATTATATTCATAATAATAACGTATTGTTTCTTTGCCCGCATAAAGGCCATTAATAGTTACAGTAGCTTTTCCATTTTTAATCCTTTTGACATCACCACGACCATAATCAACACGATCAAATTCTCCGTTTAGGTCTTTAGGACCTGTGAAATTGACTTTAAAGGACTGTAATTCATATATTTCATTTGGAACTGATATGTTAAATAAAGGCAAAACATTTTTCACTTTTAACTCGCCATCATAACTCGGACCATAATCCGTAATCAAATCATATCTAATAGTATTGACTCCCTGATTGTAGAATGTAATGTTAAATACGGCAGTTCCGTTTTCATATGCCGGTGAAAAATATTGTGCATCACCCAAAATATATAAAGAACCTGAAATATCTGATGGTCCTCTGAATTTAACTTCAGCCGGAATTCCCTGATATACCTTATCAAGTATTTCTAAAGTGAACTTAGGCTCATCAACGCTTTCATTTTCACGTACAATATCCTGTGATGAATAAGACAACACCTGCGCTTCACCAACCGAATCAGCAGTTTCATCTTCAATCGCCAGAGTATTTGACGTTACATTTTCATCAGCTGCACTTACAGCGCCGATTGCAAAAATCGCAAGCAAAATCATGCTGACAATCATTATCCTTTTAAACTTCATAATTTTTCTCCCATGCTACCGCAAATATTGCAGGCAACATCATATGCAATAATCTTTGTTGAAAAATGAAAATAAGTAAACTAAAGCAATCGCTTTCATTAAAGTGCATGACACATAAAAACAATTGCAATCCCGAACTAAAATAATTAAAAGGACATGCAAATATTTTGATACTTGATTCCAAAAACAGTTGAATAAGTTGTTGATAATTAAAGCAAACGAATAGACTTATAAAAAACAGTGAAATAATACAAGAGGATGTATAGGAAAAAAATAAAAAAAGATAAGTAACTGCCGAAGCAAGTTACTTGACAGTGATTTTAGCTTTCACGGTTTTGGCATTGTAATATGCATTTCCGGGATATCTAACCAGTGCAGTGTACTTGCCTTTTTTGGTCAGTTTTGTGATTTTAAATGTTGCCTGACCTTTGGCGTTGGTTTTTGCAGAGAAAGTCTTGCCGTTGACTTTCAAGGTAAGCTTGACGCTTTTCATTGCCCTGTTCTGATTGGTCTTTAAGGTTACAGTGTATTTTTTGATTTTAACTGATTTTTTGAATGTCTTTGCTTTGGCAGTCAGTTTTGGATTTGCTTTTATAACGCTAAGCTTAACAGTTTTTGTTGCCTTGTTATACAAGATGCTTCCACCATATGCTACAGTTGCCTTATAGCTTGCCTTTTTTGAAAGACCAGTGATTTTAAAGGTGGCCTTTCCCTTGGAGTTGGTTGTGGCCATGTAAGTTTTTCCACCAACTTTCAAAGTGACTTTCGCATTGACTATCGCCTTTCCTGCATTGTCCTTTAAGGCTATTGTGTACTTCTTGGTTTTGGTGGTTGTGAGGAATGTTTTTTTAGCGGCCACAATCTTTGGAGTGGACTTTTTGGGTTGAAGAACGGTAATGTCATAGGACATTTCAAGTCCGGTCAACAAATCAACAGCCACCAGCACATATTTGCCCGGCTTTTGATTGATGTCTAAGCTGGCCTTTCCATCCTTATCGGTTGGTCGGCTATATGATACGCCACCTATCTTCATTTCAATATTTGCATTTGCAACAGGATTTCCGGCAGTGTCAATCAGTGAAATGTAAAACTTTGATTTGTCCCCATAGCGTTTAACCAGATTTTTGGCTATAAGTGTAGGCAACACTTCAATATTGTTTACATTGCTGAAATTCACGTAGCGGGTTTGAATTGTATAGTTGCCCGGATTCAGGTCAATTTCCAGTTTAGCCACTCCATTTTCATCGCTTAAGCGGGTATGGTTAATGCCGTCAATCTCAAATAATATAGTTTTATTGGCCTCACCTATTTTAGCTTCAAACATTGAATCGTTTTTATAGATTTTAACCATGTCCTGTGTAATTATTCCGAAATCGTGTGTGAATGCCTTTAAACAGACGACTGCATTTGAAAAATCAGCATAATTTACGCTGCCAGAGTTTTGATAGAGAGCCTTATGTGCGTAGTGCAGGTCTATCCAGTTGATGCCGTCAGGACTTATGAAGGAATGGTTTGGAGATGATGAGGTATTTGAAATCCACGCATCGACATCGCAGCTGACGGGAATCGGATATGTGCAGTTTGGAGTGGTTAGCTTTATTTCAATCCTGAAAACATCATTTCTTTTCAAATCAACGTAATCGCTCAATTTGACTGTATTGTATCCGGGATTGTGAATGACTCCTGATTGGGTGTGTGATAGATTGTCATTGACATAGACATAAGCTTCATAGGCGGAATCGACACCAAATGTATATAGGCTGAAAGCTGCAAGAGGATAAGAATTGTTTGAAACGAACTGATTGGAAAACCATGCTGTTTGGTTATTGAATCCGAAATTGACGAGTGTTCCGGCAGGATCATAATAGTAATTCTCCTTATAGTTGTCTGTATCCTCCATGTTCACTATTGCATATGGAATGTTTTCCATTGACAGTGCCATGTCATAATATGAGATGTAGTTGAAGCCCTTGCCTTCATAATAGATTGTCTTGTTCAGTTTTGTGTTATACTCGCTTGTACCGAAACTGTTTTTTAATATGAATGCTCCGTCAGGAATGTTTTCACCAAAATTGGAGCCCAGATAGTTATCATCCCATCCGACGATATCGACCACATGGGAAGAAAAGCGAGGCAATGTCACTAACGGTGAAACTTCACTTTCAAAGGTTGTTCCATTGATTGTCTTGAGTTCAGGCTGAACAAATTTATATCCGATAACTACAGAACCATATTTCAACACAGCAAGCTTTAACTGAACAATATCCATTACCGGAAGATATACAACATCCTGAACATGTTTAATGACAGTCAGGTTGGTTGGGGATACTGTGGAGTTTTCATTGAAGGGATCATCACTGGCATTGACAGGTCCTGACCACCTGCTCCAGTAAGCAAGCGTTTTGGCAGTTCCACCTCCTCTCATGAATGCCCAGCCGCCTTTTGTATATGGACCCATTATGTTTTTCTGATGGTTTTCAGAAAAGTTATACAACCTGTTTTCACTTTCCAGAAGATATGACTCCAAAGCACCGATTGCTGCAAAAGCCCAGCAGGTACCTGAATTTTCCTGGTTCTTGACTGGAGACACATATGATACTATTGTGCCGTTTTCTAGAGTAACGTTTCTCAAGTCATACTTTGCCGGAATGACAGTATCTGCCTCATCCAATACCTTGTCAAATACCATTGGCCAAAAGAGAGCATAGATTATGTCTTCATCACCAGTGCAGGAATTGTTTTCTACAGTTGAGCTTTTCAGATTAGCCTTTCCGATTATGGTGTAAATGGTATCGTCAATTCTGTTTCGGGTGTTTTGAGTGTTGTTTATAATTGTGGTGTTTTCCACATTGACAATGCCGTAATTAAATATGGAGCTTCCATATCCATAGTCTCCCATGATTGAATTGCCGATGAATCTGGAATTGCTTATATTACTTTCATATTGATAAAAGGCAATTGCTCCACCAAACGGAGACTCACCGCTGACGGAATTGTTGATGAAATCGCACCTGTCTATCGAATTGACCGAAAGCATGCTAAAAATAGCGCCAGAAGCATTGGTTGCACTATTATTTATGAATGATACATTTATAAAATCAGCAATTGAATATGCAACATATACGCAACCGCCTTCGACTGCAGAATTGCCTGAAAAGAAACAGTCAGTAAAACATAGTGTTGATAACGATGCATATACAGCACCTCCTTTTGATGCCGAACAGCCCTCAAAAGTACAGTTGCTCAGGATGCCGTCATCTGCCTTCCAGTTAATGGCACCGCCGTTGCCTGTGAATTTAGCATTAATGAATTTCAAATTCTTTAAAGCCACATTGCCTGCAGTGACATCGAATATTCTGGAGACATTTTTTCCATCCAGCGTGTTTCCACCTCCGTCAATGGTTATTGACTTATTTATTTTGATTCCACCGGTTCGGCCGTCAGAATATATGTAGTCTTTTGTAAGGTTCAATACTCCCCCATCCTCAACGGCATTAATCTCATTAGTCAAATCTTCAAAAGTACCTGCATCTGAAGCATTAGCGCCAATTAAACGATTGTTAGAATCAGCACCCATAACCTCATCGGATATTTCAATACCTGCAACTTCATCTGTATCGTTATCTGCCGCACTTACCACAGAAACGGCAAGAAAGCAAGCAAGAATTAATGTTATCAAAATTAATTTTCGATTAAACAAAAACAGCCCTCCACAATATGAAATTATTTGTTGAGTATATTTTTGTTAAAATAAAATATATTTTTTTTTTGATAACTTTTCAAAAAATAGTGTGTTGACCCCACATTCTAAAAAAAAGAAAAAAAAAGTTGTAGGCATGACGCCTACGTTTAATATTTTATTCGTGTTTTAGCGATATAGAACTGTTTATCTAAGCCACAACTTTAATGGTTGCCTTTTTGGTAACCTTGTTGTAGTATATGTTTCCAGGATAGGTTATTGTTGCCCTGAAAGTTCCTTTCTTGTTTAGCTTGGTAATTTTGAAGGTAATTTTACCTTGGGAGCTTGTTTTTGCCTTATAGGTCTTGCCTCCAACTTTCAAGTATGCAATGGATTTGGTCATTGCCTTATTGAGATTGTTCTTTAAGGTTACGGTATACTTTTTGACCTTGGTAGCTACCTTGAATGTCCTGGTTGTTGCGGTTATCTTAGGAGTTCCCATTTTAAGAGTAACCTTAACGTTTTTGGATGACTTGCCATATACGTTGTCGCCTTTGAATGTTATTTTTGCAGTATATGTCTTAGGAACACTTGTTTTGGTTGAAGCCTTAACCTGACCGTTTTTACCAGTAGTATATGTTTTAGCACCGTTCAAGTCAACAGTTATACTGGCTCCACTAATCGGTTTGCCGTTTTTATCCTTTAAAGTGATGATGATGTTTTTCTTAACATTAAATACAGTTGCAATATTGGAAGCGGAAATTTCAGTGGAAATCTTGTTTACGGTCACAGTAACATTTGTTGAATTTTCAGCGTAAACACCATCACCGCCAACTTTAACAGTAATGACTGCACTGCCCAATTTCAAAGCGGTGATTTTACCCTTTTCATCAACGCTGACAACACCGGAGTTATCCGGAACATAAGTCACATTCAAACCGGAAGGATTTGTGGTGGCAACAACAGTAAATGTATCGCCAAGTTCCAAATTCAAAGCAGCCTTGTTTACACTGACACTAACATCGCGCAACTTAACGGTAACAGTAATGACAGTTGAATTTAAAGCATACTTCTTATTATCTCCTGTGCGAATGGTAACATTGGCAACACCGGTTTTCAAAGCAGTGACAACACCTTTATCACTGACACTGATAACACCTGAATTATCCGCAATAAAAGTAACGTTCAAACCTGCAGGAACGGCATCATAACTGATAGTGGCATTGTCACCGACACGCAGGTTCATATCCTTAGCAACAACACTGGCATCATTTAAAGTAACGGTAACATTAACGGTTTTATTTTTAGCAGCAAGGTATTTGTCATTGCCTAAGAATCTGACAGTAACTGTAGCTCTGCCGGTACCTACACCAATGAATTTACCGTTACCATCAACGCGAACAACACTCACATCACTGGAGATGTAATCCAACTCACCGGCACCGGAAGGAGATATACTAATGCCAGGATCAATCTCATCGCCGACCTTCATATCAACAGTGGAATTGCCAACAACAATTGAGGTAGGAATCTTAGTTACGCTAACAGTGATATTTTTACTATCAGCAGGTTCAAACTTGTTATTTCCATCAAATGAAATGGTAACGACGGCAGTACCTGCACCTACAGCAATAAATGTACCGTTATCATCAATGCGAACAACACTTACATCACTGGATGTGAAATTCAACTTACCGGCATCAAAAGGTGTAATGCTAACGCGAGGATCAACTTCATCATCAACCTTCATATCAATAGTGGAATTAGTAACATAAATCTCAGTAGGAATCTTACTTACTGTTACATAGACGATTCTGCTTTCAGCAGCAGTATATCTGTTATTGCCCTTGAATGAAACAGTGACATTGGCACTGCCGGTACCTACAGCAGTAAATGTACCGTTAGCATCAACAACAACCACATTCTCATCACTTGATGTGAAATTCAACTTACCAGCATCAGAAGGCAATAATTCAGCAACAGAATCAACCTTATCATCAACACCCAAATCAAGTGTATGATTGTTAAGATCAATCCTAGTAGGAATTTTGCTTACGGTAACGGTGATGACAGTTGAATTTTTAGCATAAACCTTATCATCGCCAACTTTAACAGTAATATTGGCCTTACCTTCTTTTAATGCTTTGACAGTGCCGTCTTCTATTATATTTAATAACGCCTGAATCACTTACATTCAATTTCATGTCTTCAGCTTCAACACTGGCATCATTTAAAGTAACGGTAACTGTTATGACTGTTGAATTTTTTGCATATACCTCATCGTCACCAACATTAAGGGTAATTTCAGCAGTACCATTTTTCAACGCTTTGACTTTACCATCTTTATCCACACTGACAATGCCTGAGTTATCAGCTACAAAATTAACTTTTAATCCTTCAGGATTTTCAATATAATCAATAACGCCTGATTCACCGACCTTTAATTCCATGTCTTCAGCTGCAACGCTAGCATCATTCACGTTAACAATAACAGAGATTGTTTTATTTTCTGCTGTTGCATATCTATCATCACCAGCAAATGAAACTGTAATTGTGGCGTTACCTTTTTTAATACTTTTGATTTTTCCATTTTCAACTATAACAACATTTGTGTTGTTTGAAGTATAGGTCAAGTTACCTGCATCAGCAGGAGTTAATGTAGCGCCAACGTCAGCTTCTCCACCGGCATTTAAAGCGATGGTGGATTCAGTAATATTAATTTCAGTAGGAATTTTGACATTGTTCAATGCAATGGTATATGATGCAGTTTCATATTTTGCTGTCACACCGGAATTTCCTCCCTGTCTTGCAGTATATGTTATATTTTCACCAATTAAAGCGGCAGTTTTATCCAATTCTCCCAATGTTTGAGTGAAATCTAAAATAAATTTCATTTTTAAATTTCATTTTTGAAGCATCATATGACTTAATCTCTCCTGAAGAATTGTCGTATGAGTCTAATTTGAAGGTAATTATTGAATTTTGGTCTACTGAAACATCAGTTGGATTAGCTGTTGCATTTAAGAATAGCCATCTGTCCATAACTGCCTTTCCTGCATCCGGCCTGCTATTGTAATTTGTCGCATTATTTCCAAACCAGCAATCAATAGTTTTAATATAACTTCCCATACCATCAGATAATACATCACCATTATTTAAAAAAATAGAATCTTTAATAGTTATAGGTTCCATCAATTGATTGATATGGATAGCACCACCACTACTTGCATTGTTATTAATAAATATACCGCCTAAAGAAACAGGATCTTCATTAGTAAACTCGATATAAATAGCACCACCACTATTTGTTGCTTTGTTATTAATAAAAATACCTTCTAAATTACCTGTAGGCCATTTTTCTGAATTGGCAATGCAGATAGCACCACCACGATAATATCCAGTGTTATTAATAAAAGTACCTTTTATATTACCAGAAACAGTACCAGCATCACCAACAGCGATTGCACCACCCCGATTTGCGATGTTATTAATAAAAGTACCATTTATATTGCCCTTAACATCACCATTATAAATATAGATGGCACCAAGGCCCTCTGCTTCGTTATTAATAAAAGTACCATTTATATTACCCTTAACATCGCCAGCAACAAAGATAGCAGAACCACTACTTCCTCTGTTATTAATAAAAGTACCATTTACTTTACCAGAAATACCGCCGCTATCAATATATAGCACCACCATATGATGATGCAGTGTTATTAATAAAGATACCATTTAAATTACCGGAAATACCACCGCTTACAACATAGATAGCACCACCCTGTTTTTCTGCTGTGTTATTAATAAAAGTAGCGTTTATATTGGATTTAACTTCATGTGAAATATAAATTGCACCACCATTAGTTGAATTTCCATTTTTAAAGGTCAAACCTGCTATATTTATGGATTTAGAATTAACAGTCCAAATCCTACCTGATTTTTCTGCATCAAAGATTGCTTCACCATCACCATATTTTATGAAGTTTAAATCTTTAGTAATATTTAATCCGATATTCTTATTTCCAGTATATTCTCCTGATGCAATCCTAATAGTGTCTCCATCCTGAGCTGCATTTAAAGATTCATTCAATGTTTTAAATGGAGCATCTTCACTTTTTCCATCACCACTACTTGTTTTGCTTGAATTAACATACCAGTCATTTCCAGCAGTTAATAATTCATCATTAGATGATTTTAAAATATCATTACTTTTTACATTATTATCCGCAGATAATAAATTATTTTCCAGGTTGATTGATTCGTCAATGGAGATTACATCTGTTTTATTAGCATCAGCAGCGCTTGCTGAAGCGATGAACATGAGTAAAATCAAAACTGATAAAACAGCCAACAAATACTTTTTAGATTTCATAATATTATTCCCCATCAAACAAAGGCCCTTAAAAGAGGGTTTTTGTCAATTTTATAAATAAATTATCAATATAAAATGTTTTTTTATTACAAACACTGTCAACAGCATTTGCTATCAAAATAATTTTTACAGTATTAATTCTGTAAATAATCAAATAAAAATATTATGAAAAGTAGATTGATTTAGTCATTATTGTCAATAACTGTTCAAATCACCAAAACTAAAAAGATAATGAACCTATTCAAAAACAAATGACTTCTACCAATATTCAATTTAAGAAAAAAATTTGCATATGCCATATGAAATCAAGATTGATGAAGTGTTAAAAATTATTTTCGGGAGATATTTCTTTTGATGATTTCAAATAGGTCATGTCACTCTAAAATTGGTGAATTTATAATCTCAAATGGAGAGATTTAAAAAAAAAAGTAAAGTAATTGCCGAAGCAATTACTTTTTGATTTTTGCAGTCTTTTTGACAGTATCTTTCAGGTATGTTGCCTGATAGGTTGCCTTTTTGCCGACTTTGAGGTTTTTAACCACACTAGGATTTTTAATGGTAATCTTTGCGACACCTTTGCTGTTTGTTTTTGCGGTTGCAACTTTCTTACCATTGATTTTGAATGTGATTGTTTTTTTAGCAAGGTATTTGCCGTTTGCCTTAGCCAGTGTTGCCTGCAGAGTCAGTTTTTTGGCAGATTTCTTAAGGGTTGCTGTTTTTAGTGTTACAATGTGTTTTACTGTTATTGTTTTAGTTACTTTTTTACCCAATGCATTTATGGTTATTTTGTATTTTCCAGGCACCTGAGTTATTTT
>ONUN01000072.1 GCA_900320955.1 uncultured Methanobrevibacter sp.
CTTCCTAAAACGCATCCTTCTCCATCAATAATCATAATAACACCCTATTTATTCCATGATCCTAATGTTTGATCCTTTAGGATTTGATTCGATTATCTCATCAATTGAGATGCATTCTCCACCAGCACTTTCAATTTTTTCTTGTGCTTTAGCTGAGAATTTTAATGCTACGACATCTACTTTTTCTGTTAAATCACCATTTGATAAAACTTTTCCTGGTACTAAGACAGTTTCGCCAGCTTCAGCGTATCTTGCAATATCAGATAAATTAACTTCAGCAGTTCTTCTGTTAGACCTAGAAAGTTTATCTGCAACATCTTTCCAAATAGCTGCATCTTCACTTTTTGATTTTTTATTAAGTTTATTAATAAGTTCAATAAGGTTAGGATTAGTTTTGATAATTTTCTTAACCATTATTTACTTCCTCCTTCTTCACTAAATCTGATAAATTTTTCTGCTTTTTCACCTAATTTGTCACAAGCTTTTAATAAAACTTCTTTAGGAGGCATTGATCCATCAGTTTCGATTCTAAATATGAAATCATTTTCACGATACCCTACATTAATATAACCATTAGTAGAAGCTCTTACACAGCTTTTACACATAGTACAGTTTTCAATGTCTAAAATCTTAATATGTTTTGATCTCCTATCAGATTTTAAGACACCTCTTGGACATGCCAATGCACAATCATAATCCACTTCCTTATCTTCGTCAAAGGTTATTTCAGGATATTGTTTGTATGCACATACAGTAGTAGGCATCCATTTAGCATGTTCTTTTCCGTATCCTACTTTTGCAACAGCTTCAATATCGAGCACTTCACCATCTTTAAGTTTTACTAAAGGAATAGTATCGTATACTGGTTTAATTGTTTCGTCTGAAGATATTAAATCCTTAGAATAAACTACTTTAGGTCCAACTTCATTTAACTTGAATACAACACCTTTTTTAAGATTATCTGCCCAGGAATCTGTTTCTTCATTGTATCCCCAACCATCATCTTCAGGTAAAGGCAAACCTTCAATTGCTTCAATATTGGAAACTAAAGGAGTTAAACCAAGTCTATGAGCAAGCACCTCATTAAACATAGCAGAATCGTTTCTTACAATGTTTACATCTTCAATAGCTATTTTAGGTACATTAACCATTGCACATCTTCTAATAGCATTAATAAACGGTACTTCTGCATCACGAACAATGAATACAATTTCATCATCGCTTTGACTTTTAATTTCTATCTCCATATTAAACCCTTCCACTTAGACTCTTCTTCCTCTTTTACCACCAGGTCTTCCAGTACCATCGTGAGGAATAGGAGTGATATCTTCTATCTTACCTATTTTAATTCCAGCTCTTGCTAAAGCACGAATAGTAGCTTGTGCACCAGGTCCTGGACTTCTAGGTCCATTTCCACCAGGAGCTCTTACTTTAATATGTAATCCTACAAATCCTTTTTCTTTAGCATCATCAGCTATTCTGGTTGCTGCAGCCATAGCTGCGAAAGGTGAAGCTTGTTGTCTGTCTGCACGAACAACTTTTCCACCGGACCATTGTGAAATAGTTTCAGCACCAGTAATATCTGTTACAGTAATAATAGTGTTATTGAATGATGAGTAAATATTAGCTATACCCCATTTTTCATCTATAACTTGGAGAATTGATTTTTTTACCGTTTAAAGTAATGTGGCCGTGTACAACAAACATTCTTGCTTCTTTAGGAGTACGAGCTAAACCTTTTTTATATACAATAGTTTGTAATCTTCTTCTTAAGATATCTTCAACATTTAAATCTAAAATATCTTCAAGAGCAGCACCTTCTGGCAAAACACCGGTTCTAGCTAAGTGTCCTAATAATTCTAATTTTTCTTCTTGCATTTGATCAGCGGAAAAACCAAAGTATCAGCTTTCCAAATCTCTTTTTTGTTTTTTAAACCGTATTTAGTCATTAATTTATTTTCATTTTTAATTCTTTCTGCATTCCAAGGATGTGGTGGTGTATTATACTTTTTCCTTGATTTTCTAGGTTGTCCCATTAAAACATCTCCTTATAAAATTGAATTTAAAATAAAGTTATAAAAAAAGTTCATGCCTATCCACGTGAACGTTTTACACCAACTGAAGAACTTTTTCTGAAAGTAGATTTGGTTCTTTGACCTCTAACAGGTAAACCAACTTCGTGTCTTCTACCTTTGTAACTTCTGGTCTTTTTCATCTTTTTCATCCTGTTTAAATCATCTCTTAAAGTCATGTCAAGGTCAGATTCAATTAAATGAATATCGTCACCAGTTTCGTAATCTTCTCTTCTGTTTAACATCCATGATGGAATGTCAAATTTCTGAGGATTTTCTAAAATTTCTTCAATTCTTAAAACATCTTCGTCAGCAATGTATCCAATTTTAGATTCTAAATCTAAGTCTAAAGTACGACACATAGTTTTAGATAAAGATATTCCAACACCTTTAATTTCGGTTAAAGCTTGTTCAATGGTTTTATTACCATTTACATCCTTTCTTGAAATACGCACTAAGTGCTTAAATTCGTCTTCCATTAAATAACCTCCATTTATAGAGCGAACCTACGAGACGTAAAATATAGATTCGAATGTTTTGAATTTCTCAAAACACAGTTCTTTCAACAATGTAAAACTTAGCTTAAATAAACTAAGAGTGCAAAAATATCAGTTTAACAAGTATTTTTAATAAAACAAAAAAACTAAGTTAAAAACTAATAAACGCCGAGACTGGGATTTGAACCCAGGAGGGCGGAATGCCCACGAGATTTCCAGTCTCGCGCCTTACCAGGCTAGACTATCTCGGCATAAAATAGTTAGCAAATACTTGCACATCAGTATTGATTAAATATGTTATTTTTCAGAAATTTTATAATTAATAAAAAATTAATTTGGAATGATGAAATGGAACTAGAATGCTCCACCTCCACCACCTCCAGATCCGCCTCCAAAGCCACCGAATCCACCTGAATCAGAGGAAGGATTTGCTACGGATTCACTTGTTTTAAATGCCTGACTAAATACATAATATCCGCCATAATAATGATATAGGAAAATACCATCATCATAATCTGAAACATTTGGCACATGCAATTTCATGGATTTGAAAACGTTGTCTGCTACTCCAAGAGCAGTACCATAAATCAAGTATTTTTTCCAAATGACTATTGATTCCGGAGGGTGTTCATTAATTAAACTGTTGTCCTTTAGGAATTTCTTAAAGTTTGACCATTTCAGATAGAACAGTCTGCCTTCTTTTGTCCATCTTCCAAATATGTCTTCAGGAACAAACATCAATGCCAATGAAAAGACAATTAAAAATCCCCCACCCAAAATTGAAATATAACCATTTCCAAGTTCAGTTGAAAAGCCCAAAATAGCTATAATAACTCCAAAAGCAAGACCTAAAAATCCAATGCATGATATTAATGTAGAACCTCTACCATCAAAGTATTCAGCCCGTTTACTGCTGCTTTCATTTTCAACATTTTCTGCCCATGTGCCATAATCTTCCTGGAAACTTTTTGCATTATCCTTTGAAGACAGCTTACCATTTAGTGAAGACAAATTCAGAATTTCATTATCAGCAAATGGATACAATGCATTGACAAGGCTTTTTTCACTTAAAGACAAATCGGCATTGTCAACATTGCTGAAATCTATAAACAAATCCTTATTGTCCGAATCGCTATTTTCCTGCGTCTTCATCCGGAGAACTCCCATTTCAATGAGATTCATGATGGATGCCTGGAAACCTTTCATATTAGGCTTTCCAATTGAATCTTTATTGTCTATAAGTGCATTAATTATCTCTGGAGAATCATTTGAAGGCAATTCTCTTTCATATATGCCATTATAATCAATTTTAGGTTCTCTACCATATTTTATGTATGTAAAAATGGCACCAATAGGGCTTAATATAGATAATAGTCCTAAAATCAGATAGGTAGTATTCCAAAAGTTCCTGCTGCTTATGCTGTCATTTAAATTTTTAAGAATCTTATCTTTACCATCCTCATTCACATGCTTTGCATAATTTGCACCATTGAAATCTGTCAATGGCATCAAGATAAGCGCTTCATATATTTCACCATTAGGAATTGAAGTGGTTTCAGCAGTAATAGTGGTCCCATTTGAATTTTTGCTAACCGTATATTCATCAGGGTTTAAATAGTACGTGTTGTTTTTATTGCCGGGAAGGGTGATTGATGTAATGACTCTACCTACTCCGACATCCCATTCGTCCCCCCAGATTTTATATTGAAGGGCCCCTACATCATTAAATAAAGTTACAACGTTTTTCATATCATAACTGATGAAAACAGATACTGAACAATCATGGATTTTTTTAGTGTGTGCCGCATCAGCATATAAATATATCTTAAGGTGCTTCTGTCCGTTCTCATCACTTTGCTGAAGAACAGGATAAGCTCCAACAGCCGACACTTTGACATTGTCAATGTTTTCACCGGACTTTAGTGGAATATCCCTATAAACACCATTATAACTTCCCTTAAATGTATAATCGAACTTCTCATCAACATGAAGCAATCCATTGCTTTTGACAGTCAAATCTATGAAAGCCTGATCTATCGTATAACTTTTGTCGTCATCAGCAGACACGCTGGAAACTGCTAAAAATAATATCAAAAAAAGTAGGATTGTGATTAATGCCTTATTCATGTTCATAATATCAAAAAAAATAGAAGAGAAGCTAAAATGCTCCTCCACCTCCACCATCGAATCCTCCGCCACCGAAGTCATCGAAACCACCGAAATCGAATGAATCGGATGATGAAGGATCTCCCATATTATCACCAATATAATATGCATTATGCATCATGTAATATCCACCATAAGTATGGTAGAGGAAAATACCATCATCATATTCATAAACATCAGGCATCTGCAACTTCATGGCATCATAAACCTTGTCAGCAACTCCAAGAGCAGCACCATAAATCAAGTACTGTTTCCAGATGACAATTGATTCTGGAGGGTGTTCTTTAATTAAACTATTATCCTGCAAGAACTTCTTAAAGTTTGACCATTTAAGATAGAAGACTCTACCTTTTTCCGTCCATTGTCCGAAAACACTTTCAGGGATAAACAGCAGAACTACTGAAAATACCAGCAAAGCGATTCCTGCAACAATTGTGGTGAATGCATGAGTTCCACCAAAGAAAAATCCTATAGCAGCAATTGCAATACCGAAAACAATTCCAACAATAGCAAGTCCACTCATTTCTGATGAACCTTTATCGTTAAAGTATGTTTCAACACCATTTTCGTCAATTTCAAAAAGGACATGACTTTGCCAATTCTTAATCTGGTCAGCAAACCAACCTGCATTGAAAGTGTTTTGCAATGTATCATTCAAAGTGGATAAATTCAAGGTACCGTCATCAGCAAAGTTTTCTAAAGCATCAAATACTATTGTTTCACTGTCACTCAATTCATTTTTTGAATCATAATCAAATGTTAAAAACAAATCATGAGTTTCTGTTTCACTGTTTTCCTTTGAGTACAGGCCAAGGACCTTCCTATCAATCAGACTTAAAATTGTCGCTTCGAATCCTTTCATATTCGGTTTTCCAATATCACTTTTACTGTCGACAAGTGCATTTACAACAGCAGGAGAATCATCAGTTGGCAATTCCCTTTCATATATCCCATCATAATCAACCTTAGGTTCCCTACCATGTCTTAAATAAATGATTAATGCACCAATTGGAATTAAGAAAGGTATAAAAGTTAAAATTGACAATACGGAATTGCGAAATCTTTCACCATTCAAACTGTCATTAATGCTTTTAAGCACTTGTTCCTTACCGTTTTCATTTAAATGTCTTGCATAACTTGCATTGTGAAAATCATCCACAGGCATCAAAAGAACAAAACCACATACCTTATCATCGGGAACACTGCCCGTAGTGGCTGTAATCAGGTTTCCATCAGTATTATTGGATTTGATCAGATCATAAGGTGTGAAATAAATTTCATTGTTTTTATTTCCAGGAGCATGGATTTTTAAATCAATGCCTCCAACACCAACATCCCAATTTTTACCCCACATATTGTATTGCAGAAGTCCAGTGTCATTGTACAATGTCACAACACCTGAAAAATCATAATTTAAAGTAACTTTAACTTCACAATCCTTTATCTTTTTAGTGTGGGCTTCATCGGAATACAGGTTTATCACAAGGTGTTTTTTACCATTCTGATCTTCCTGTTTTAAAACGGGATATGCCCCATCAGCAGTTACCTTAATATTGGAAATATTTTGACCATCCCGAATGGTGATATCCCTGTAGACTCCTGAAAATTCACCTTCAAAAGAGTACTGAAATGTTTCATTTACATGAAGCAAACCATTGCTTCCTACAGTCAAATCAATCCATGAATGTTCAATAGAATATTTGTGGTCTTCTGCTGAAACAAGAGAAATTGCTGAAATTAATATTAGGAATAAAAAAAGTATTCCCAATACCTTTTTATTGTTCATAGAAACCTCTTAATTAAAACTTAACTTCAGGCACTTCACGATCGCTTGCAGGTGCTTCAAAGAATTCCGCTTCTTCAAAATTAAACATTTTTGCAAAAATGTTGCTTGGAAATGTTTGGCATGCATTATTATATTTTAAGACAACATCATTATAGAATTGTCTTGCATATGAGATTTTATCTTCAGTATCGGACAATTCGGTTTGCAATTGTTGGAAATTGCTATTTGCTTTTAAGTCAGGATAATTTTCAGCAACAGCAAATAAAGATTTTAATGCACCAGTCAATTGGTTATCTGCAGCACTAACTTCTTCAACACCGTTTGCATTCATAACTCCTGCTCTTGCTTGTGTAACCTCTTCAAGAACACCTTTTTCATGAGAAGCATATCCTTTTACTGTTTCAACAAGATTAGGAATCAAGTCATTTCTTCTTTTAAGTTGAACATCAATTTGTGAATAGCTGTTTTTTACCCTATTTCTTAAACTTACAAGATTATTATACAAATGTACAATTGTAATTACAATAAACAAGATAATTACAACAAGTACAACTATTAGTATTAAACTCATTAAAAATCACCTAATATACTATTATAATATTATAAAAAATAAATGTTGTGCATTTATTAAAAAAAAGTAAATTATTTTTTAACTGTGAGTTTAACAGTCTTTTTAATCGCATTATAATATTTATTGCCTGAAAATTTAATAACAGCGCTAAAAATTCCTTTTTTGGTTAATTTTGTAAGTTTAAATGTAGCTATACCTTTAGAATTAGTTGTAGCAGAATAAGTCTTACCGCCAACAGAAATAGTAACTTTTCCTGATTTAATAATAGCATTCTTGTTATTTTTCAAGGTAACAGTGTATTTTTTAGTTTTATCCTTAAACTTAAAAGTTTTTTTGGCTGCAATTATCTTAGGATTTACTTTTTTAACTGTGATTTTAGCAGTAGTGGAAGTTTTAAGATAAGTTGCATCACCAGCATACTTTATTGTTGCAACATAAATAGCAGGGGCGAGAGATTTAGTAGGAACCATAACCTGACCGTTATCATCAGTTACATATGATTTGGTAACGCCATTAAGAGTAACGGAAATCTTAGCATACTTAATAACATTGCCTGAGGAATCATGTAAGTTCACAATCAAAAATTTACCTGCCTGATAACTTGTAACCACATTGGCAGCAAAAATAGATGAAGATTTTTGTATAGTGATTGATACTTTAAGGGGATCTATTTCATAAACTGGGTCATTAACATCAATTATAGCCTTATATTTACCTGTTTTAAAGTCAACAAACCAATTGTATCCAACTTCTGAAATATAAGTTCCAATCAACATATTTTTAGAATTATAAACTTTAATTATAGAATTAACACCAGTAACAGGATAATTTGGAGAATCATACATTTTAATATTTATATTCCCACCAAAACCTTCAATTCCTGTAAAATTTGATACATATAGATTATAATTCGGCAAGTTTCCTTCAAATTCAGAATCGAAAACAGAAGCATTGAATTTTGTTCCACCTGAAATTTTAGCAACATTATTTCTAAATGTGCACTCAGAAGCAGAACCTCCTTCAATAGCTCCACCAAATTTAGCTTTATTTTCTAAAAACAAAGACCTTCTGGCAGAACACTGATAATTAGCCCCTCCATTTTCATCTGCCAAGTTGCTAATAAATACTGAAGCAAACACGTCAGACAATGCCACTGCACCACCATTAACCGCATGATTAAATCCGAAATCAGATGAATTAGCACCACTACTGTAGATTGCCCCACCCTGTTTAGCGGAATTATTATAAAATTCACATGTATCAGAATAAGAACTATACATTGCACCACCATAATCTGCAGTATTAAACATGAATAATGAATTGACAGCAGAGTTTAAAGCCATTGCTCCTCCTTGAGGAGCAGTATTATAAGTTAAATTACAGTTTACTACATAAGTATCTTTTATAGCTCCACCCTGCTTAGTAGCACGATTATCATTAAAAATACAATCTACAGCAGAACCTAAATATTTAGCACCACCATTTTCAGCTGAATTTTGGAAAAATGTACAGTGAGATGCAGTACCATTTAACATTGCCCCTCCACTAGTAGCAGAATTATATTCAAAAAGAGAATTCACAGCAGAGTAACCTCCACCTCCCAAAGCACCACCACTCAGAGCGGAATTTCTTGTAAAATTACAGTTTACAACATATGAATTAAATGCCGCTCCACCATAATTTGTGGCGATGTTGGATATGAAAATAGAATTATCCGTGGATCCCAAACTCATTGCTCCACCATAATTTGCAGAATTATACATAAATGTTGAAGAAGTAGCATAAGAATTATACATTGCACCACCTTCTTTTGCAGAATTGCGGACAAAAGAGCAATTATCTATATTGGAATTATAAACTGCACCACCCCAATATTCAGCGGAATTATCTTCAAAAACCGAATCTTTAGCATATCCTCCCAACATGGCCCCACCATACGATGTAGCATCATTGGAAATAAATTTACAGTTTGAAACAGCATAGTTGGATCCTGTAATTGCCGCACCACTGTCGGCATAAGCATTTCTGAAGACAATATTATTGAAATTAACATAATTAGTTACATTAAAAATTCTGGATTGATTATTAGCATTAATAGTATGTCCATTACCATTAATGGTAATTGAACGGTTAATAACAATCCCATTAACTAAATTTGAATCTTCATTTGGAGAAAAGGAATAATCCCTATCTAAATTTATAGTCCATTTGGATTCATCATTTACAATATTATTTAAATCAGTAAAAGTGCTGAATGGGCTTGATAATTTTTCTTCGTCCAATGAATCGTCAATTTCTTCCATCTTAAGAGTATCGATAGAATCAGCAGTATAACTATCATTTGTGAAATTATCCGCTGCACTGACATCTGTAACAGCAATGCAAGCAATAAGCAATATCAAGATAATTATACTTCTTTTGTATATCAAAGCTCTCAACACCAAAATTTATAATTAATTGATTAGTATTTATGTCTTATTTTTTATATAATATTTATGAAAAAAAGGAAGAGAAATGATTTTAGATATAGAATATACTAAAATTATTAACATTTTATTACAAAAAAAGATATGGAGTCATTTTTTAAAAATTAATTATAAAAATAGCTAGTAATTTTTAACATCACTGTCGATTCCTTGTTTACTTCCAAAATCTTGGATAAAACCGGAATCCGCTTCCAAAATTTCATTTGAAGTTAATAAGGAATTACCTGAGGCCACTAACTCTCCTTTAAGAGTTTCAATAGCCACTATATCATTTTTTTGAATATTATCCGCCAAAGAAACAATTCCACCATTGGCCAAATCTGCACCATGGCAAACAGCATCTACTGCTGAATCCTTAATAATGATTTTTGGCAAATAATCGGCAGCCCTTTCCATTGGCATAATAGCTTCACGCAAGAATGATTCATCGCCATCCTCTTTCCAAAAGTGATAAGCATCAGTAACATCCTGCAATGTAACCAAATTATTTTTTTCATTGAATGAACCTACCTGTGTTCTTCTAAGTTCAGCCATATGAGCCCCAACACCCAATGCTTCACCGATATTGTGACAATAAGTTCTAACATAAGTTCCTGCTTCACAACCTATTCTGAAAAGTACATCTCTGCCGTCAATTTCATAAATTGTTGAATAATAAATATTACGAGTTCTCATTTCCCGTTTAACAGCTGATTTAACAGGAGGCAATTGGAATATCTTTCCGGTAAATTCAGCAAATACTTCACGAATCTTATCCTCTGAAACATCCTGATGAAATGTTAGTAAACAAACATATTCTTTGGGTGCGGTTAAAAGCAATTGTATTGCACGAGTTGCATCGTTCAAACCAACAGGCAAGATTCCAGTAACTTTAGGATCAAGTGTCCCACCGTGACCGGATTTTTCCAGGTTTAAAATTCGTTTAATCCAAGAGTCTATTTCATGAGATGTTGGACCTGACGGTTTATCCAAATTAATTACTCCATGAGAAATATAATCATTAATTTCCCGCTCTTCAGGCTTACAGCCAAATTCAGGATTGGAAAAACTTTTAGATTTAGTAACCATGTTAAATTTCATGAAAAAAACCCTTTAAAAAAATAGTAAATAAAAAAAGATATGAATAATATTATAATTATTCATTTAGATTTATAAGTCAGCTAAAGCTGCTTTGATAGAATCAATATCGCCAGAAACATCGATAGAATCTTCAGTTGGTTCTAAGTGAGCAACCAGTATTTATAATTATATCATAGACATCCATATTAGAAATGTCTATATTATGGATTTCCATGTATCTTAAGGCTTCACTTTTCTCACGAACAATAATTTCGTTTTTAGCCACATCAACAGATTTATTCTCCCGATCAGATATTCTTTTGGAACGAACATCAAATGGGGTCACTAAACAAATTTTTAAATCAGCATTATCGACAAAAAATGCTGATAATCTCCCTTCAATTATAAGATTATCTGCTTCTTTGGCTTTTAAAGCTTGCCTTTTATCAATTTCTTTATCAATATCATCATTACCCTCAGCAAACTCACTAAATTCAAGAACACTCATTCCCCTTTCTGCAGCCATTTCTCTAAATACAAATCCTGCAGAAATATATGGAATATCTAACTTTTCACTGAGAAGCTCAGCAGTAGTTGTAGTTCCAGTTCCAGCTAATCCGCCAACAGTAATAATCATTATTTTCTAGCCTCGTTTTTGAAAATTTTACGAGCACAGCTTGAGCATAAGTATCCACCATATGGACGGTTAGGCCTTTTAGCTGTTTTTGATAATTTTCCAATTTCATATGGACGTCCACGAGGAACACCATGTAATACTTTACCACATTCAGCACAGACATGCTTAGATGGTTTTTTCTTTTTATATCTTAAAACATTATCTCCGCCAGGAGTGTTTTTATGAATTCTTTTATATGATCTTGATCTAAACCTATTTTCAGGCATTTAATCACCTAATAATTAATTTAATAAAATTTAATAATAGTGTAATAGCGTATTCAATATAGAATACTATAATATATCTTTTTCATCATTAATAAATGTATGTTTAAACGGTTGATTTAGAACCCTTGTTTGAATCCTAAGAATTTTCTTATTATTTGACTCATACCAAAAGTACATATCATATACCATAATAACCAACCAATTCCATATGGAATAGTTGCTTGACCACCATATAAAAATTGACCGATAAAATGCCAAACAGGAGTTAAAGTAACCCAATACACAGTTTTAGGTAAAATTATAACTAAATTATGAATTGCGGATGTCCTCATCCAGAAAAATATCAAAATAATTGGAACAAAAGTTACAATCATCGGTTTGAATTGACTGGACATCATTTTACTTTGCATTTGCATCATGTCAGACTGTTGAGCTTGAAGTTCAGCAACTCTTTTACCATCACCCTTTTTTTGGGCTTCTCTAAGTTCACTTTGGAATTCTTTCATTTTTGCTTGTACTTCGTTCATTTCATCCTGGTCAACCAGATACTTGTTTGCGATTGTTGTAATTAATGAAACGATAAACGCAATAATTAATACAGTCAAAGCTGGATTAGCTGGATTCGGGTCCAGAGCGAGAATTGGATTAAAAATTGAATTCAATGCTTCATAAATCATTCCCCATACATCAACCATAATTAATCCCCTATAAATTTAATACATCAACTAATTTTGAAACAGAAGAATTTAAATGATTATCATGATTTTCAACAATTTTAACAGTAGCGCCTGTTAAAGTAGCATAAGCCATAGAAGTAGCCCTGTTCATTTGTTGGTGTAAATCAATTTCTTTAGCTTTTTGAACATCTCTAACACGTGTATCATCATTTAATCTTCTATAAATGATTTCATCAGGATTAGCTTCAATTAATATAAAACGATCCGGTTGTAATTGTTCTAAAACCCAAATTGGCAAACCTGGTAAAAAACCAGATGGAGTGTTAATGGTACAATGGGTATCGACAATAACATTATCATTTTCAGATCTTCTTTTTATTTCTTTAGCAGCTTCAGCTTGAATTTCTTTTTGAGTTTCAGCCGGTAATTTCCTTAAAGAA
>ONUN01000178.1 GCA_900320955.1 uncultured Methanobrevibacter sp.
CCTATTTCTGCCGGATCAATATCAATATGAATTACTTTAGTATCCGGAACAAAACTATCCAGCCTACCAGTGGTCCTGTCTGAAAACCTTACACCAATAGCTATCAACAAGTCAGATTCATTAATATAATCATTTGAAACTTTTCTACCATGCATACCAAGCATACCTAATGCCAAATCATCAGTTTCATCAAAAGCTCCTTTACCCAAAAGTGAAGTCATTACTGGTGCATTGATTGTATTAGCTAACGTTTTCAATTCACAGCATGCATTTGATATGATTACTCCCGCACCAGCCAAAATCATTGGCTTTTTAGCCTGTTTAATTAAATCACGAGCTTTTTTGATTTGTTTGATATTTCCTTTAACAGTCGGATTATAACCTGGAGTTTCAATTAAAGAGTCGTCAAATTTTGTTAATTCACCCTCTTGAACTTCTTTAGGAACATCTATTAAAACAGGACCCGGTCTTCCACTAGAAGCAATTTCAAAACTAGATTTAATCATTGAAGGTATTAAATCAGGGTTTTTTGGTTGATAACTATGTTTTACTATAGGCATAGTAATCCCGATTATATCTGCTTCTTGAAATGCATCATTACCAATTAAATGAGTAGGAACTTGACCAGTGATTGCCACAATAGGAGAAGAATCCATATAAGCAGTTCCAATACCAGTTACAAGATTGGTTGCACCAGGACCTGAAGTAGCCAAACACACACCAACTTTTCCGGAAGCTCTTGCATAACCGTCTGCCGCATGAGCTGCCGCTTGTTCATGCCTAACTAAGATATGATCGATATCTGCATCATATAACATATCATAGAATGGTATTGTTTGTCCACCAGGATAACCAAATATAGTTTTTACCCCCATATTCTTGAGGGATTCAATTATCGCTTCTCCGCCTCTCATCGTAATAACCTTTTTATATATTATACACTAACTTATGTATACAAAAATATATATAATTATCTTAATTGAAAAAAAATATTTTAAAAAAAAGGATTAAAATGAATTATAAAAATTTAATATGCCACAGAAAACCTGAAAGGAGCTTTTTTATCAAAGGGCATCAATTTCCAGTGTGCGCCAGATGCACCGGCTTTTATACTGGATTAATCATTTTTTTAATTTATGACTATTTTTTTAATATTGACTATAGCCTCAACTTATTAATTTTTTCAATAATACTTTTGATACCAACATCAATCGACGGATTTACACAATTATTGAATTTTAGACAGAGCAATAACACCTTGAGATTTATCACTGGAGTGATTGGTGGAATAGGATTAATAATTTTTTTAAAAATAGTAATTCAATGGCTTTTGAAGATGATTGCATTGCTGTAATTATATACAGCGGTTATTCATCTTTTAAAAAGTAATATAAAATAGCTTTTTGAGCATGCAGTCTGTTTTCTGCCTGGTCAAAAACAACAGAATTTGGACCATCAATGACAGCTGTGGTAACTTCCTGATCCCTGACTGCAGGCAAACAATGCATAAAAATAGCACCCTCATTTGCCAAGTTCATTAAATCTGAATCAACTTGATAAGGAGATAATGCCGCTTTCCTTTGTAATTCTTCAGCTTCATCACCCATACTAACCCAAACATCAGTATAGACAACATCAACATTATCTAAAGCAACATTTAAATCATCACTAACAGTGATTTTAGTATTCATTTCCTTAGCATACTCATTTGCAATTCTTAAAACATGTTCATTAGGTTCATATCCTTTAGGGCAAGCAATAGACATGTCCATTCCTAAAAGTGGGGAAATTAATAAAAGGGAATTACATACATTATTTCCGTCACCGACGAAACATATTTTCTTATTTTCAAAAGTTCCAAAATGTCCACTAATAACTGGTACATCAGAATGTTGGGCTAATTCAACTACATCACAATGTTCAACAGCTCTAATCATTATTCCATCAACGAAACGGCTTAAAACCTTTGCAGTATCATAAATCGGTTCTCCTCTTCCCATCTGTAAATCATTAGAAGATAAAAAGATTGCTCTTCCGCCTAACTGATACATTCCAACATCAAAAGAAACTCTAGTTCTTGTTGATGATTTTTGGAATATCATCGCTAATGTTTTACCTTCAAGAGGACTTTTCTCCATTTCACCTGCTTTAATTTTTATAGCCAAATCCAAAATGTCTTGAACATCGTCTTTTATATCACATATTGATATCAAATTACCCATTAATAATTCCCCTTAGAATAATCTTAACAAAATTAAATATATTACATTTATAATTTACAGCAATAGTAAGACCCATAATAATGAGGAATGTTTTTAAAACATATCTCTTTTCAGTTTTTGAAGGATTATTCTCTAAAAATCCCATATTATATGCATATATATACATAATTGAAAAGAACAGAATTGTCAAAAATATATTTAATCCAAACAGCACATTGGATATGAAAAACATTGAATAAGAACCTATTATAGATGTTGTAAATGGGATACATGAAATGCAAGCCAAAAATAATATATTAATCCATAAAAAGGGCATATTTAATGAATTAATTTTTATAAATTCATGATGATAAATCCAAAAAGAACTGACTAGAATAAAACTAACAATAGTCAACCCAAAAGAATGAGCAATTGAATTTAAAAAAGTTATAAACTGCCCTTCTGTTATCAAATGAGCTTGAGGCAAAGCCATACCAAAGACCAGAAGAGTCATAACCATTCCAAAAATACCATCAGTCAAACCAACCAATCTTCCAGGGTCAATATCAATGTTGCTTTCAAAAGATTGCTTAATCCTATGAAAAAAGCCGGTTTTTATATTGTCTACTTTTTTTTCGACATCGGGATTAGTTAAGTATTTATCTTGAAAATAAGCTCTAAAGTTTCTGATTTTTTCGACATCTTCTTCATCTAAGTCTTCAGCTATATCTAAAAGTTGAGTGTTGAAATAATTTCTTAAACTTTCATAATCATGAAATTCTTCGCATTCATCATCCTTTTTGATAATATCACCAAATCCAAAAAAAAAGAGTAAAAAGAAATTTAGTTTAAAATTTCTTTCATATGTTCAACACGTTTGTTGACAAGATCCTGAGTACCAACATCTCTTCTGTGGTAAACATTACCTTTAACAAATTCACACGCCTTTTCAGCTACTTTTTCAGCTTCCTCGATTGATTCACCACTAGCTACAATACCTAACGCCCTTGAACCAGACAAGTGAATTCCATCATCTTCCTGGGAAACTGCAGCATAGAATACTTTGGCACCCATTTCTTCAATAGCTTTCTCATCCACTTCAATCAGTTCTCCAGCATATTGAGTTTCCGGATATCCATCTGGCACAATATATTTGCAAACGCTAGCCTTGTCTTCAAATTCTACCTTATCCAAAGTACCGTCGACAACAGCTTGACAAACATCGACCAATGGAGTTTTTAAAAGAGGCAATACATTCATTGCTTCAGGATCTCCAAATCTGGCATTGTACTCAATAAGCTTTGGTCCATCAGCAGTTAACATGAATTGACCATATAGAATTCCTTTATATGGTTCTGCTTCCTCAGCAATAGCTTTTAAGGTTTCTTGCATAATTTCAACGGCAGCATCATAATCTTCTTGGCTTAAGAATGGTAATAATCCTCCGACATCAGAGTAAGATCCCATTCCCCCAGTGATAGCACCGACATCTCCTTCGAATGCATGAGGATGGTCCTGTGCTGCAGGCATTGGAGCCAAGTGTTCTCCATCACAAAATGCTTGGATAGTGAATTCTTCACCTATCAATCTTTCTTCAATAATTACTTGAGCAAATCCACCCATTACATTATCAATTACTTCGCAGGAATATTCCTTTGCTTCCTCATTATCTTTAAGATGGTCACCTACAATTTTTACTCCTTTTCCTCCAGTTAATCCAACCGGTTTTACTACAACATCACGGTCAAATTCATCTAAAAATGCAGAAACATCATCAGAATTATCAAATACTTTGTAAACTAAAGATCCTTCGATTTTATAGTCTTCAAAGAGTTTTCTCATAAATGACTTATCAGTTTCAATTCTAGCTGCACTTTGTGTTGGCCCAACACATTTGATTCCATTTTTTTGAAGCTCATCAACGATTCCTTTTCCGAGTGGAGCTTCTGGACCAATAAATGCAATATCAATGTCATTTTCAACTGCATATTCAGCTACTTTTTCAACTTCTCCCTCATCACCTTGTTTAAACTCAGCGATTTTGGACATACCAGGGTTAATCTTACTCATGTAACAATATAATTCCACATCATCCTTTAAGGCATCAGCGATAGCATGTTCACGAGCACCAGTTCCAACAACTAAAACCTTCATAATCTAGTCTCCTATTAGTTTAAGATATGTAACTGAAAATATTTAAAATGTTTCAATATATAACAGAATTAACATTACTATACTTCATTAAACTTCAAAATAGTTCATGGCCTAGAAAAGTTAATATACCCTTCAATTAAATAAAGTAAGGTATAGGTGATATTAATGAATAGAAATATAATCATTGCTATTTTAGCTATTATCATCATTGCTGCTGCTGGAGGAATTGCATTCGCACAAACATCCGCTGCTGTAGATGGTAATAAACAAAATACACAAATCAATTTCTTAAGTAACTCCCACTTAAAAAACGGGGAAATGGTGCAATTTGAACTAAAAGATTCTCAAGGAAAAGCAATTGCAGATCAACGAATAAACATTACTTTTGAGGATAATGGTCAAAAACAAAACTTCTCAATTAAAACCGACAATAACGGTAAAGGAGGACTTGTATTAAACAATGAAGCTGCTGGTGATCATGAAGTTACCGTGACCTATGGCGGTAACGATAAATACAACGGATGCAAAGCAAACCAGACCATAACTATTGAACAAGGAACTACTTCAGAAACCGAAAAGGTATCTGGAAATTCCACTGCAAGTACTGTAAAATATAACGAGAAAACTACATCATCCAATTCATCATCTGGTTCAAGCCTTTCTGAAGGACCAGGACCTAACTTATA
>ONUN01000069.1 GCA_900320955.1 uncultured Methanobrevibacter sp.
TAAATGGATTAATAATTACATAATTGAAAATGACAAAATCATAGGTTTCAAAAAATTAAATTAGAAAAAATTCAAAGGAGAAAATAGCGGACACTCTCTTACATAAATAATCAAAATAACGGTTAATTAAATTTATAAAAAAAATCAGAACTACTAAAATTATCAAACATTACTTAAAATAAATTGATAGTTAAATTTGAAAATATAAAAAATAACTCCCAACTCGTATATGTCATGCCAATTTTTTTAAAATTTTAACAAAATGAAATGAATAAGTGAAATACATCACTTATCTAACAGCAATTTTTACAGTTTTGCTCACTGCCTTAAAGTTGGAGCTTCCAGCATATTTAACGGTAGCCGTGAAAGTTCCTTTTTTGGTCAATTTAGTGAGTTTAAATATTGCCTGACCTTTAGAATTGGTTATAGTAGAATATGTTTTGCCTTTAACCTTTATAGAGACTTTTTGTTTTTTATAAGGCTTATTTTTATTTGTTTTTAAAGTCACAACATATTTTTTGGCCTTAACCTTAAGTTTAAAGGTCTTTTTTGATGCAGTTAATTTTGGAGTTGCCTTATTTACTACAACCTTAATCTTAATAGTAGTTACTGAAATGTCTGATTCGCCGCTATATGATATTGTTGCAGTATAAGTCTTTGCAGGCAATGATGCAGGAATAGAAACAATTGCCTTGCCGTCAGTCGGCATAATTCTAACATAATTTTCCTTATTTAAGTTAACGACCACTTTTCTTCCAGCAAGAATATTGCCTTTTGAATCTTTTAATTTTACAACAATATTTTTACTTGTACCATATGTTGTAGTCACTACTTTTGGAGCTTCCAAAATACCTTTCGAAGATGCTTCATCAGAAACTTTGAATTTTATAGATTTTGAAACAGGATTGAACTCATTATTACCAGCGTAAGTTGCAACAACAGTATATTCTCCAGGATCAAGATATTCAAGACGGGACACACCATTACTGATTGGAATTGAATATTCAGCACCATTATCCAAAACGAAATCAATTTCACCAGTTGCTGTTTTCGGCAAGACTGCCTTTAAAACATCAAGCCCATTTTCCTTAACCAATTCCAAACTAAGATCCGGAGTTGATTTTGTGATAATCAAAGTGGAATATTTAGTTTCACCTGTAATTGGATTGATAATCGCTACAGTGTAGTTTCCCTTATTCAGATTAGTTTCCAGAGTTGCAACACCAAAATCATTTGTTGTTTTCTTGTATTCGCTGGAGCCTATCTTAAATGTGACAACATTATTTTTAATTAACTCGCCTTTTCCATTCTTGAATTCCGCATTTATTTTTGAATATGAAACATCTCCACCATCATTGATTGTTGACTTAATTGTAATTTCGGAAAAGACAGTTTCTTCATCATAATCGCAGCGTACAACATGTGTGCCTGAAGCCAGTTCCTCATTGAATGAAGCTACACCGCTGCTATCAGTTTTCAAATAATATACCCTGCCACCAATGGAGACATTGATAATCACATTGTCTACAGATTTATTGAAGTTAGTTAATTTTACTGTGAATTTTTCAGGACCACCATAAAATTTTGATACCTTTGGAGCGGATAAAGCATAATCAGTATATTCATAGGTAAAGTTCTTAGGCTCTGAAACAATATTGTTGAAATTACTGTCTCCAATATAATTTGCATATATGGTATAATTTCCCTCTTCAATACTATTTAGCGCAAGTACTGCTTCCCCACCAATAATAGGGTTGGTATATTTATTTGAATTCAGTGTGAATACAACATTACCAATTGCTGAAGTTTGTGTTAATCTAGCGGTGAAAACAAGGAAATTACCACGTTTGGTTTTTGTAAGTGCAATAGTAGGAGTGGCTTTGTATATTGTTACTTTTGATTGTCTTTTCTCACCATTTTCTAAATTAACGACACCAATCATATGAGTTCCGACAGGTAAATCAACGATTGCACTTGCATATCCATTACTATCAGTAGTTGCAAGGTATTCTTTTCCATTTGCTATAAATTTAACTTGCTTACCAACAAGAGATGTAACATTTGAACTGCCAGGTTTTCCGTCACTTTTTGAATCAATAAAGTATGCCCCTATTTTTGAATATAAATATTCACTGCTAGAAGTAACTTCTTCAATTGTTGAATAGACAATGACCTGTTTTAAAAGTGATTGACCGCCCTGCCTGAATAATACTGTATAATTACCTGCATCCAAATCTAATCTGAAAATAGCAAGTCCATTTTCATCAGTTGTACCAGTATAAGTTGTATTCAATATTGTTGCAGTTATAGTTTCTCCTTTTACAGGATTACCATCATCATCAGTTAATTGAGCAATAGTTCCTGAACGACCATAATAACTCCAATAATTACCAGAATTTAACTTATATGGATTTTTAGTAACTGAAAAATCCCTACTGGCTGATGAAACTCTGAAATTATTATCACCAGAATAAACAGCAGATACCGCATAATCACCTACAGCTAAATTTTGAAGAGACAATCTAGCAAGAGCAATAGTTCCAGCATCAGCAGTGTTTACACGTTGAACGCCTACTTTATAGACTTTGCCTAAAACAATGAAATTGACATAACCTGAAGCATGAGCTGAGTTTAAAGTTGCATCAATAGTTACATATTGTTTGGATTGGGAAACTGTAATTGAAGTTGTAGAATCTATTTGAGATACTTCCAATGTAAATTGTTTTTTCTCACCATTAACTGGATTAACAACAGATACTAAATATTTATCAGCAACTAAATTGATTTTAGAAGTAGCAATACCCAATTTATCTGTTGTAGCATTAAATATTACAGGATGAGAATTTCTTCCATAAAGAGTAACGCTGAATGAAATTTTCTGATCTGCAAGCATCTCCCCATCAGTATTTACAAAGGATGCTGAAATATAAGAATCTAAAAAGTCCTGAACCACATCATTAGCAATAATTGTTGATAAAACAATAAATTTAGATGAACGAACTTTTCCACCATATTGTGCAGATATGTCATAAACTCCAACAGGCAACTCGGAAAAATCAAGAACAATTTGTCCATTACTGTCTGTTTTCTGAGTAGAATAATCTTTTCCATTCAATGAAATTTTAACATTAACACCGCTTAAAGCATTATCTCCATTATGTAATGTGACAACATACTTTTCAGGACCTCCATAGAATTTGGATACATCATTGGCATAAATAACTAAATCAGACTGAGGAGATTTAACCACATTAACAGTGAATTCAATGATATTTGAAATAACTCTGCTGGATTTAAATTGAGCTTTAACATCGTATTTTCCTTCTTTATCAAATGTAAAGTTCAAACAAGCTTTTCCATTGTTAACTGTTGCGAAATAATTTTGGCCATTGATTGTAAATGTCACCAGACCATCCAATGAACGCTGAATTCCATCCTCAACATAATATTTAGGAAGATCCAATTGGATATTAATTAAATCACCAACATTAACATTGTCAAATGAAGATCCTCCAGTTTTATCAACGTCAATTGACACATCAGCTAAAGCGATTGAACGGGTGAATGCTTTTATGCATGCTACAGCAGATGAATCCTGCAAATCTGTCCAAGTTTTACCATCACCACTATAAAATGAAATGCCCCTAGTACTCATCTTATTTATTCCATCGGCATCACAGAGAGGAATATAAACTATTGGACCATCATTGAAAAATTTGACTGCAATTTCAAATGAATCACCTTTTTTCAAGGAAACCTCTTTTTCAAATGGTATTGTATAATATCCTCTTTCATGGAATCCATTTTGGCTTGTAACCAATTTTCCATTTAGATATACTGAAACTGTGAAATTTGACGGTTCGTCAAAATAAGTTGAAAATGCAGATAGGATTTCATCTTTTTTAGAGGCAAATTTATTTTTTATATGGGCCTCTTTACCGTTAATACTATGGTAACCGCTTTTTCCTGCAAAATCATACTGATATACATCACCATATTTCCTATCATCATTGAAGATAAATGTATACCCATAACCAATAGGCTGCAAGTAAGATAAGTATCCGAAACCATCAGATTCCCAATTTGGACCCCAACTGTTTTTAATTATCCAGGCCCCAACTGCCTTGTTACCTAAAAAGTCATTGCTGACGAATTCATCGTCCCATCCAATAATAGTGACTGCGTGACCCTGATTTTCTGATAAATCGATACCGATTGAAACGGCACCATATTGCAATACTGCCTTTTTAATATGGTCATTGTCAACGAAGCTTTCCCTTTCGGGCAAAATGTAAACGTTTTGAACATGGATTAATGAATCATATATTACAGACAATGCAGAATAATCATCATAAACATCATTTTCGTCATATGTCGGACCAAACCATCCGGCAAGGTAAGCTATAAACATGTATAAGTTTCCACCACTGTTCACACCTGTGTCCAAATCAAATAATGAATACTCAGACATTAAGTTTTTGACGTTTTCTTCAGAAAAATCATATTCGATTCCTGTTGCTTTTTTAAGGCATGCCTCCAATGTTGCAATACCTGAAAATGCCCAACAGTTACCTCCCTGAATTTGGTCTTTGGCAGGAGTGACATATCCATATTTTCTTGAATCATAAAATGAAGGCATTGATTCGGGCAATTGAGCAGAGTAATTGATTAGCGGAACAGATTCATAGTGATTGACATCATAAATATTGCCATATTTTATTAATACTTTTGAAGTATCATAATTATTGTTCTTTTCCACAACATTAGCATTATCTCCATCGATGAATGTGATGTCTCCGGTGTTGGCTGTTGAATCTGTAAAACGGTTACCTGTCAAAGTGAATGAATTTGAGAATCTGTTGAATATGCTTCCGCCGATTCTTGCATGAGTGTTTTTGAAGCCGTTTCCTGTGAGAACAATTTTACCATACATATTGTAGATTGAACCGCCGTAATAAACCGCTTCATTGTCAGTGAATTCAGAATTAGCAATTTTAGAATCACATTTTAAAGTACAGATTGAACCACCAAAATCAGAAGAACCGTTTTTAAATGAGGAATCAACAACATCCAAGGTTCCTCCAATAGAATAAATTGAACCACCCGCATCATCTAAAGAAGCGTAATCCTTGAAATCAACATGATTGATATCTAATTGGCTTGAAAAAGAAGCAATTACTCCACCGAAACTGTATGCCTGAGACAAACTAAAATAAGAATCCTTTAAATTAACTGTACTGGAATTTGCATATATTGCACCCGCATATTTAGCACGATTAAGCTCAAATGAAGAGTTTTTAATATTTAAACTGGATTTTATACCATAAATAACCCCTCCAAAGCGACTCGCAGAGGAATTATAAAAAACACAATTTTGAATATTTGCAATTGTATTGTATGTTGCTATAACTCCACCAGATGAAGCGGAATTATCATTAAAATAACAATCAGTTAAGTTTAAAGTAGTAAATTTATTTGAAGGAGTGTCACAGATAATTACTCCACCACAGGTAGCGTCAAATATTTTAGAGATATATGCATAAGACAAACTTGGTGCGTAATTTGAATCAAAGCCTGTGCTATTTTTAAACATGACATTGTTAGCAATTAAATTAGCCTGATTGTTAATGTGAACTCCGACCATTGTCAAATTGCTTAAAACGAAATATGAATCATCAGTGACAGTGAAATCAAATTTATTTGGCAAGTTAGATTTAAAAATAGTGTTTTCAATACTTTGACCTATAAATGTGGTCTTGTATGCTGAAGACGAATATATATTATTTGCTTCGGTAATGTCATAAACTCCGTTTGCAAAATAAGCGGTAGTACCGTAATCTACCCTGTCTGATTTATAATACTTATACGGATTTGACTGTGAACCATCACCATCACTATTTGCAGAAGCATCAAAATAAACCACAGAAGCAGACAAGGAATCACCGACTATCTGATTTGTATTATTAATTCCGTTGTCAATTGTCCTTAACTCTCGAACGTCTAAATCATTTACACTTATCGTTTCATTCATTGCATCATTTGCAAAAACACAAGAGACACCAAATAAGGCAATCATGCTTATGCAAACAATCAACATGACCTTTCCATATCTCATTGAAAACACCAAATTTTTTTAAATAATATAGTATTTATATTGATTATTATATATTAACATTCTCATTAATTAAGGATTAACTTTGAACTTTTTTTAAAAATTAAAGAGTATAATGACTTTTTAATAGTTAAAGAGGAAACTAACTAGTTAACCTAGACACTAAATAGTTAATTGGTTAAGTAAATAGTGAACCGGGAAACTATAATGAGTTAAATTTAAATTTAAGCTTTAAATTTTAATAAAAAAGTTAATGCAAGCACATAAGACAATTGAAAACTACTGGACAGTCCAATTACAAAAAGTAGAATGTAATAAATTTTATATACATAATTTTAGGCTTTGTAGAAATCCTATTTGATTTTTGCAAAATTTTTTTTAAAATCTATTTTTATTTCTATTTTTACTTAGAATCTTTTGAAATTATCTGATTATTATGTATTTATATTTACACTTGAAATTTCACATCGATTAGAAAAAATAAGTAATATATAATTATATATAGTAAAATGGAGAATAAATATTAATATGAAATACGAAAATACCTATCCTCCAATTAGTAGTTTGTTTTCAAAGCAATTAAATCTTTCGGATTTTGGTTTTGAAAAGCCTGCACTAAAAAAAAATCAAAGAAATTAACAAGGACATTAATCCAAATAAACTATTGAAATTCATTAAATATGTGTTTAAATACTCAAAAATCGTGTTAAATAAGTATTCAAGCCAGTTTTCAAAGCATGATTTCACACAACCTGCATTATTCACACTTTTAGCAGTGAAAATATATACACGTAGCACTTACAGACAAATAACAGATTTATTGGAGTTATCTGATACCATACAGAAATATTTGCACTTAAAAAAGATTCCACACTACACAACACTCCAAAAATTCTTTCAAAGACTTCCAACATCAATATTGCAAGAATTAAATAAACAAATATTATTAAATCATAAAATAAATGGTAAAATAATAGCTTTAGATGGAAGTGGATTCACTAACGACTACGCAGACAAATATTACGCAATAATCAGACGAAAAGAAAGAAAAAGCTACGTAAAAAACCATATTTCA